>CABSNS010000127.1:0-4371 GCA_902479105.1 uncultured Collinsella sp.
GGAGTCTCGTGGGCTCGGAGATGTGTATAAGAGACAGGTGCTGTGGCGACGGCCATGCGCAGCGGAATTCGTTCGACTGACGAGCTCGTACGCTATGGCTGCGACAAGTTTGTGGCCGTCATGCCCGATATTCCCTCCGATGACTTCGCCCGTCGCCTGCGTCAGGTATCCGATGCCGTTCGTTCCGCGATTATTCCGGGCCATGAGCACGTGAGTTTGACGGCATGTGTTGGTGGCGTTCGCATTCATGGCGAGACGGTTGATGAGGGCGTTGGCCGCGCTGTCCAGTTGCTGAGCCGTGCCAAGGCAAAAGCCGGTACGGTCGTGACCGATGGCGATTTCATCGAGGCCTTCCAAAGCGAAAAACCTTTGGTGCTTATCGTCGATGACTCCGAGATGAACCGAGCCATTCTCAACGAGATGCTCAAGGACGAGTATTGCATCCTCGAGGCTGATAACGGTCGTACGGCGCTCGATATGGTCGACCGCTATGGCGATGAGTTGTCGCTCGTGCTGCTGGACATTGTCATGCCGGGCGTGAGCGGCTTTGAGGTACTGGCCGATCTGTCGCGCCGATCGGTTGTTGACAATCTGCCTGTCATCATGATTTCGAGCGAAGAATCCGACGATGTGGTTCTGCGTGCGTACGAGCTGGGCGCCTCGGACTATATCAGCCGCCCGTTTGACGCCCGTGTCGTGCGCCGTCGTGTAAGCAACACTATCCGTCTGTACGCCAAGCAGCGCCGCCTGACGAGCCTGCTGTCCCAGCAGTACAACGAGCGCGTCAAGAACAGTCGCATGCTCATCGACATCATGGCCGGTGTCATGGAACTTCGCAATGGCGAGAGCGGCAGGCACGTTACGAATATCGAAAAGCTGACCGAGCTGCTGCTTGGCTGTCTAGTCCAGCGTAGCGACACCATTTCCCTCGACAACGAGGAACGCTCCACGATTGCCTTGGCTTCGGCGCTGCACGATATCGGCAAGATGGCGATTGACGATGCAATTCTCAACAAACCCGGACGCCTTACGTCCGAGGAGTTCGAGATTATGAAGACGCATACCACGATCGGCGCCAACATGCTGTTTGAGCTGGGTCGCCATCACGTCGGCAATGCGCTTATGGAATATGCGTACCAGATTGCGCGTTGGCACCACGAGCGTTGGGACGGCAAGGGCTATCCCGATGGCCTTAAGGGCGACGATATTCCCATTGCCGCGCAGGTGGTCTCGGTGGCCGACGTGTACGATGCTCTGACGAGCGTGCGTGTGTACAAGGACGCTATTCCGCACAAGGAGGCGATCCAGATGATCCTGGACGGTAAGTGCGGCACCTTTAACCCGCTGTTGCTCGACTGTCTGCTCGAGGTGCAAGACCGTATTGCCGAGACGTTGGCACGCCCCGCCGACGTTGTCGCGTTTCCCACGATTTAGTTTGACCTAAGGAGTTTTAATCCATGATTTCCATGCGTGAGGCGTATGAGAAGATCGGCGCTAATTATGATGACGCGTGCGCTCGGCTGATGGGCGAGGAAATGCTTGCCCGCTTTGCCCTCAAGTTTTTGGATGACGAGAGCATGGACAAGCTGGAGGCCGCCATGGCGGCAGGCGACGCCGAAGGTGCCTTTATGGCAGCGCACACGCTCAAGGGCGTGAGCCAGAACCTGGGATTCGATAATCTGTACGAGCCGGCGGTTGCGGTGACCGAGGCGCTGCGCGGCGCCGATGCCGTTGACGGCGCTCGCGAGGGAATGCATGCGCTGCAGCAGCAATATGCGGCAACGATGTCAGCCCTGCGCGAGGCGGCCGAATAAGAGCTTGCGGGCCTTGATGACTATGAGAGTGGATAATCTCCCGTTTTAGGCCCGGTGGCGGCCTCAAAGTGGGAGATTATCCACTCTCGTTCGATACGTGTCCAAAAATCCACTCTCACCCCTTCTGATTAGTGAATGGGCTATGCGCACTGGCGGGGCTTTCCGCATGCAATCAATATCGTTGTTCGATAAACTGTTCGAATAACGATAGAGTCGATGAGGGTGAGTGTATGTCTAACAGCGTTCAGCGTATGGCCAAAGCGGGCGAAAATATCAGGAAGCTTGGCTTTTGCATGGCAGCCGTTTTTGCAGGGATGCTCGTCGCTTTTGCCGCGTTGGTTGTTTACGTGATCTGGTATGCGGTTGCAAACGTTGCCTCTGTCGATTCTTTCGGCGTCGTGACGCTTCTCGATGGCGGGTGCATCGTTATCCCAAGCGGACTGTGCCTGGCACTCGTCGTGGGTATTTCGCTTGTCGTTCTGTGTGGGATCAGCCGTAACATCTCGCGAGGCGTCTCGCCCTTTACCAAGACGCATGTGCGGCTTATCCGTGTTCTTGCGCTTGCCTTTGCTGTTAACGCCGCGGTTTCGCTTATTGGTGCCTACGGATCGGTCAATCTTACCATTGGTGGGCTGGAGCTTTACGTCGTGCCTCATTCCTTCGTTATTGAGATTTGCCAAGGCGTTGCCTTTGATGCGGGGTCGCTTATCGGCGCGGCTGTCTGTCTGTGTATCTCGGTGATCTGGAGTTATGCCTCGCTGCTCCAAGAGCAGTCTGACGAGCTTGTGTAGGAGGAAGCATGAGCTATCTCATCATCGAGCTTGAGACGCAGCTACTTAAGACCGGAAAGACCAGTGCTGATCTGATTCGTGCCACGGGGCATACTCCGGCTAATATTTCTAAGCTAAGAAACGGAAAAATTAAAGCTATTCGCCTTAAGACGCTTCTCGATATTTGCGATGAACTTGACTGTCAACCGGGAGATATTATTCAGCGCGTGAGCGAGAAAGAGCTTGAGGAGCTTATTGTTGAGCGTGCAAAAAATGTCGTGAGGCAGATGCGGGACGGCGGAGGCAATGAGGCGTTGCTTCCGACATCAGTCTTTGCTGTAGATTTGAGCGACGAGTAGCATAAAGCGAACAACTATAACGAAATATCAGCGTAAAGGGGCCCGTGTCTAACACGGGTTCTTTCTTTTAGATTACCTTGACAAATATGAGTTATCGAAAAACAACAACAACTATGAAAAACGATAAAGGAAAGAAGGAACGATATGAGCGGTTTTGCTATCAAGCAGAACGGGAGGCCGATGAACGCATCAGCGATAAAGTTATCAAAGGTGTCAAAGCGCTACGGGAAACGGCGCGTTTTGCATGACGTTTCCTTCGAGGTGCATCAGTCTGAGCTCCTTGCCCTTGTTGGTGCAAACGGTGCGGGCAAAAGCACGCTTATTAAAATCGTCTTGGGCCTCTGCGAGCCGTCGTCGGGGAGCGTGGAGCTCTTTGGGGGCAAGTCGAAAAAAGAGCTGAGCCTGATGCGGACGCTGTCGGCTATGTGCCAGATTCCTGCGGAGCATACCAATCCCTCAGTGCGGCTGAGAATCTTCGGATCCGATGTGCGGAATGGGGGCTTGATGCGAATCGTGAGATTCCTCGCGTTTTGAGCCTAGTCGGGCTGGACGTCGAAGAGAAAAAGAGCGTGAACAGTTTTTCTCTGGGAATGAAACGGCGGCTGGATATAGCTACGGCTTTGTTGGGCGACACCGACGTACTAATTTTCGATGAGCCGGCAAATGGATTGGACCCGCTGGGCATCGAGAGTATATGGGCCCTTATCGGTCGATTGAATCGAGAACAGGGTAAGACCATGCTCGTCTCTAGCCATGATTTGGATGAGTTGGCATCAGTTGCAACAAGTTGCGTGTTTATTCATGACGGCGAACTGCTGAAAAAGGAATCGATGGACGTCATAAGGGATGAGGCGTCGTCCCTAAAAGAGTATTACAGGCGCTTGATGAAGGCGGTCTCGCTATGAAGCGGGCGATCCATCCCATAAAGGCAGATATGATGCGTTTGCACAGGATGTTTCCGGCGAAGTTTGGTCTTGCGCTTATTCTGGCGTTCGGCCTTCTCTTCGGTGTCTTTCTAAAAAACGGAACAACGTTGCTCGCCTTTGGCAATAGCGTTTTTGGGGAGGATATTGGTTTCTGCTGGAATGTAATCGATCCTTCTGCACCCGATGAGTCCCTTGTGCGTAGCGCCTTTGCCGGCACAGCTCTGCTTGTGCCGCTCATCGTTTGCCTGGTAATTCTACAGGAGCGTGGCTATGAAGAGGGCTGCCGAATTTCTTTGGCAAGAGGTCTCAGCCGCTTTTATGGGGCTCTAGCCCATGCATTTTCGTCTGCTTTAATAATTGGCGCAGCATATAGTGCGCTTTGCCTTCTTCTTTTTGCAATAGCCATAATACGTGGAGGGCATAACTACTCGCACGACATGCTAACTGTATTTTTGCCCGCATTGATAGTCAACGCCGTATTGGTGATATCGGTTGCGTTGGA
>CABSNS010000128.1:0-4369 GCA_902479105.1 uncultured Collinsella sp.
ACCGTCTAATTCGTCGGCAGCGTCAGATGTGTATAAGAGACAGGCGCGAAGGCTACCGCGTGATCGTCGTGGGAGAGCCGGGCCACCCCGAAGTCGAGGGCATCCTAGGCCACGCCGGCAATGATGCGCAGGTCGTGAGCTGCGCCGACGATGCGGACGCGCTGCCGCTCAAGGGCAAGGTGGGCCTGGTTGTGCAGACCACCCAGACCGCGAAGAACCTCGCCGAGGTCGTGGCAGCTATCACCCCGCGCGTTCAGGAACTGCGTGTGATCAACACCATCTGCGCCGCCACGAGCGAGCGTCAACAGGCAGCAGCCACACTTGCCAACCGTTGCGACTGCATGGTTGTGGTGGGCGGCAAGAACTCGGGCAACACCCGCCGCTTGGCACAGATCTGCGCCGATGCCTGCGAGCGTACATATCACATCGAGGAAGCTTCCGAGCTCCAGGCCGCGTGGTTAACCGACGCACGCCACATCGGTATCACCGCCGGCGCTTCCACCCCGCAAGAACACATCGAACGCGCCGTCGCGCGCATCAAGGAGCTTTGCCGCTAACCATGGACCAGACCGTACCCGCATATGCCGCCGAGGTGGCCGATTACGGGCGCAGCCGCGACCCCGAGCCGGGTGAGGGCGCGCTCGTAAAGAACGTGCGTCCCGAATCGCCCGCGTGGGATGTGGGTATCGAGCCGGGCATGCGCGTGCTCACGGTTAACGACGAGCAGCTCACCGACATGATTGTGTGGCTCTGGGAGGCCGACGATGATACCGTCGAGCTGGAGGTATTCGACCCGCGCGACGGCACCGTCACCCCCGTCGAGCTCGACCGCTTTCCCGGCGAGGACTGGGGCTTGGAGTTCGATGGCCCCATCTTCGACGGCATGCGTACCTGCGTGAACGCCTGCGTATTCTGCTTTATGACGATGCTGCCCAAGGGCGGCCGCTCCACGCTCTACATTCGCGACGACGACTATCGCCTGAGCTTTTTACAGGGCAACTTTGTCACGCTCACGAACCTCTCCGACAAAGATGTTCAAAACGTCATCCAACGCAATATGAGCCCCATGAACGTGTCGGTCCATGCCGTGAGCCCCGATGTCCGCCGCCGCATGATGGGCCGCAACGCCCAGCGTGGCATGGACGTGCTCGAGGCCATCATGGCCGCCGGCATCGAGATTCACGCGCAGATCGTGTTGTGCCCCGGCATGAACGACGGCGAGGAGCTGGAAAAGACCCTGCGCTTTTGCGAGGAGCACGAGCAAATCACAAGCCTGGGCATTGTGCCGCTCGGTTTTACCAAGCATCAGAACCGCTTTAGCTGGTCCTACAGCGACAAGCCCGAGCTGGCTCGCGAGACCATTGCCATGATCCGGCCTTTCCAGGACCGAGCCTTCGAGCGCTTTGGCCGCCACACCTTCCAGATGAGCGACGAGTTCTACCTGGACGCCGGCATCGATCCTCCCGAGGCAGACTTTTACGACGGTTACCCGCAGTACTACGACGGCATTGGCATGATCCGCTCGTATCTGGACGAGACCGACGACGTGCTTGCCGCCGACGCCGAGCGTCTGGCCCGCGTCCGCGCTGGCATCGCCGAGCGCAACCAGCGCCTTCTGTGCCTCTCCGGCGCCAGCGCGCGCGACACCGTGGCGCGCTTTGTGGAGTCGCCCCAGGGACTCGCCGGCACCGTCACAGCCATCAAGAACCGCTACTTCGGCGGCAACGTGGACGTGACCGGCCTCATCGTCGCGTGTGACATTCTGGAGCAGCTGCCCAAAGATCTGTCGGGGGTTATGCTCTTTGTGCCTAAGCTCATGTTCAACGCTGACGGCATGACGCTTGACGAGTATCATCGTGACGATTTACTCGCAAGCCTTACCAGTCGCGGTGCCGAGGTTCATGTGGTGTCGACCATGCCGCATGAGTTGCTCGATACCCTGGAGCATATCCTTGGCATTGTGTCCGCGGACTCTAACATTTCCACTGACCCTACCCATTAAAGGAGAGCAGATGAAACCTATCGTCGCCGTCGTCGGACGCCCCAACGTGGGCAAGTCCACGCTCGTTAACCGCCTGGCCCAGACCTCGGACGCCATCGTCCACGAGTCCCGCGGCGTCACGCGCGACCGCTCGTACCACACGGCCGATTGGAACGGCCGCGAGTTCACCATCGTCGACACGGGCGGCATCGAACCGCTCAAGAGCGATGACGTCTTCGCCACGTCCATCCGTGACCAGGCCCTTGCCGCCGCCGAGGAAGCCGCCGTCATCCTGTTTGTGGTCGATGGCCGCACCGGCGTCACCGAGGAGGACGAGTCGGTCGCCCGCATGCTCAAGCGCTGCGACAAGCCGGTCTTTCTGCTGGTGAACAAGCTCGACAACCCCGATCGCGAAAACGACAGCATCTGGGAGTTCTATTCGCTCGGCATCGGCGAGCCCACGCCGCTCTCGGCCCTGCATGGCCACGGCACGGGCGACCTGCTCGACGACATCGTGGCCCTGTTGCCCGAGGAGGAGGACGAGGTCGCCGATGAGTTCCCCGATGCGCTGAACGTGGCCATCATCGGCCGCCCCAACGCCGGTAAGTCCTCGCTGTTCAACCGCATCCTGGGCGCCGACCGCTCTATCGTGTCCAACATTGCCGGCACGACGCGCGACGCCATCGACACCGTCGTGGAGCGCAACGGCAAGCACTACCGCATGGTCGACACCGCGGGCATCCGCAAGAAGAGCACCGTGTACGAGAACATCGAGTACTACTCGATGGTCCGCGGCCTGCGCGCCATCGACCGCGCCGACGTGGCGCTGCTCGTCGTCGACGCCTCCGTGGGCGTTACCGAACAGGACCAGAAGGTCATGGGTCTTGCCATCGAGCGCGGCTGCGCCATCGTGGTGCTGCTCAACAAGTGGGACCTGCTCGACGACGACCGTAAGCGCGAGGCCTGCATGGAGACCATCGACCGCCGTCTGGGCGTCATGGCTCCCTGGGCCCAGTACCTGCGCATCTCTGCCCTCACTGGCCGCAGCGTCGAGAAGATCTGGGCGATGGTCGACGCCGCCGAAAAGACGCGCTCGCAAAAGATCAGCACTTCGCGCCTCAATACGTTCCTCACCGACCTGCGCGAGTTTGGCCACACCGTGGTAGACGGCAAGCGTCGCCTGCGCATGCACTACGTGACCCAGACGGGCGTCAACCCGCCGACGTTCACGTTCTTCGTCAACCACAGCGACCTGGTCAACGACACCTACCAGCGCTACGTGGAGAACCGCATGCGCTCGACCTTCGATTTTGCCGGCACGCCCATTCGACTCTTCTTTAGGAAGAAGGAACAGAAGGATGCATAATCCGATTCTGCTGACCGCCATCTGCGCCGTGGTCTCGTTCTTCATCGGGGCGATTCCGTTTGGCCTGATCTTGGGCCGTGTGTTCAACCACACGGACATTCGCAAGGCGGGCTCCGGCAACATCGGCACAACCAATGCGCTGCGCGTGGCCGGCCCTAAGGTGGCCGCGCTCACGTTGTTGCTCGACTGCCTTAAGGGCGCCATCTGCGTCCTTATCGCGCGTCCGCTCATTGCCGACTTGGGCTATGGCTTCCCCGTAAGCATCATGGCGCCCGGAGCCCCCGGCGACTGGATGCTCGGCGTCATTTGCCTGGCAGCTGTATGGGGCCATATCTTCTCGCCCTACCTCAACTTCCATGGCGGCAAGGGTATCGCAGTTGGTCTGGGTGTCATCCTCGCCTGGTACTGGCCTATTGGCCTATCGCTGCTGGGCATGTTTATCGTAGCCGTCGCCATCACCAAGTATGTGTCGGTGGGTTCGCTTGCCGCAGCCATCGGACTTCCTATCGCTGCTTGCGCGGTCTTTCCGTACAGCAGCCTGGGCCTCAAGTTCTGCATGGCGATGATCGGCATCACCGTGGTGTGGGCCCATCGCGCGAATATCCAAAAGCTCATGGCCGGCAAGGAGTCCAAGCTCTCGTTTACCAAGCGCGTCACCGAGCCCGACGATAAGTAGGAGAGAGTCATGAATGTTGCGCTGATTGGCTCCGGCTCCTGGGGAACCGCCGTCGCCGGCCTCGCCGCCGCGCGAGCCGAGCGCGTGACCATGTGGGCCCACAGCGAGCAGACGGCCGCCGGCATCAATGGCGAGCACCGCAACCCCCGGTATCTGGTGGGCTACGAGCTGCCGGACAACGTGGTAGCAACGACCGAGCTCGCCCGAGCGCTCGACGGTGCCGATGCGATCATTTTTGCCGTGCCTTCCACGCACCTGCGCGACGTGTGTCACCAGGCTGCGCCCTTTATCGGCACCGATACCCCGGTGCTCCTGTCTCTTATACACATCTGACGCTGCCGACGAA
>CABSNS010000129.1:0-4318 GCA_902479105.1 uncultured Collinsella sp.
GAGATGCTCAGGAGTCTCGTGGGCTCGGAGATGTGTATAAGAGACAGATGTTGGCCACGAAATAGGTCGCATCGCCGCGCTTGGCGGCCAGGCGCACCATCTCTTTGCCCAGGTCGAAACCGTAAGCATCCACGCCCGGCACCGCGCCCATGGCGCTGGTGTAGTAGCCCTCACCGCAGCAAATATCGAGCAGCGTCATGGGGCCTTTCGTAGACGCGGCGCGCTCAGACACCTGCTTGCGCACCTGCTCAACCATCGCATCGCGCAACGGCGCGTAGTATCCACGGTTCAGAAAGTCACGACGACTGCGTGCCTGCGACTTGGGATCGCCCATGGAGTCGCCGCTCTTGGACGAGCGCAGCAGATATAGATAGCCCTCGCGAGCACGGTCAAACCGGTGTCCGCCCGTGCATGCAGCACCGCGTTCGTCATCCACCAACGGTTCATGGCAAACGGGACACAACAACATGGCAACTCCTTAGCGCGAACAACACAACACCCACCATTGTCGCACGCCTTCCCCACCTAGTCATTGGGGACGTTCTTGAATGACTAGTTAGAAGAGATAAGGAGTGTCCCCAGCTGTCGACAGAAAAGGTACGTCCCTAAGTGCCGGATGGTTGCATTAGGAGTATCATCGTCTGCGCAAATAAGCACGAAAGAGCATGTTAGAGATTGAGAGCGTATGGCTGATACCGCATCTAAGCACATTGACATGACCACCGGCTCGCTGTGGCGCAATATTCCCCTGTTCGCCTTCCCCGTGGCCGCCACGAGCATCTTGGAGCAGCTGTCGAACCTCATCGCCACGGTCATCATCGGTAACTTCTCGGGCGACCAGGGAACCCTCGCCATGGCGGCGGTCGGCTCCAATGTTCCGCTTACCAGTCTTATGCTCAACCTGTTTATTGGCATGTCGCTTGGCTCCAACGTGGTCATCGCCAACGCTATCGGCCGCAACGATCAGAACATGGTCAAACGCGCCGTCCATACCTCGATTTTAATGGCACTCGTGGGCTTTGTCGTCATCGCACTGGGCGAGATCTTTGCCGAGCCCATGCTCGCCGCGCTCAACGTTCCCGCCGAGACCATGCCGCTCGCCTCACTCTATCTGCGCGTCTTTTTGCTCAGCATGCCCTCGATCTTGCTCTACAACTTTGAGGCCGCGATCTTCCGCTCCGTCGGCATCACCCGCATGCCGCTGCAGGCGCTTGCCGTGTCCACCGTCCTCAACATTGGCCTGGATCTCATTTTTGTCCCCGTACTCCACTGGGGCGTCGCGGGCGTCGCCATCGCCACCGCTATCGCCTACACCGTCAGCGCCGCCACGCTCTTTATCCGTCTGCTCAAGACCGACTCCGTCGTCCGCGTCACCCCGCGCGACCTGGCTATCGACCCCGTCGCCCTCAAGCGCATCGTCAAGATCGGCCTGCCCGCCGGCATCCAAAGCGCTGTCTTTGCCGTCGCCAACATCATCATCCAGTCTGCCATCAACAGCCTGGGCACCGAGGTCATGGCAGCATCGAGCGCCGCCATGAGCCTGGAGTACGTGTGCTACAACCTGCTCAACAGCTTTAGCCAGGCTTGCACCACCTTTGTGGGACAAAACCACGGTGCCCGCCAGATCGACCGCTGTACCAAAACGCTCAAGGTCTGCCTAGTCGAAGGCGGTATCGTCGCGCTCACCACAATTATCGTTATTGTTGGCCTGGGGCGCGAGATCTTGTCGCTGTTCAACAGCGATCCCAACATCGTCTCGATCGGCTATATCCGCGTATGTTCGATCTTCCCGGCGTACGCCTTTAGCATGTTCTACGAAAACATGTCGGGCTACCTGCGCGGCTTTGGTATCTCGCTCACGCCGGCCCTCATCACCATGATCTGCGTCTGCGGCATCCGCTTCTATTGGGTGTTCTGCGTGTTCCCGCACTTCCGCACCTTTGCGAACGTCATGATGGTCTACCCCATCAGCCTGGGCACCACGGCGTTCTTTATGGTCGTGGCGGTATTACTCTGCCACCCGGCACGCACCTATCGCGCCGCCCAAGCCAAAGCGACAGCCCGCTAAACACCGCACTCAACGCCACGCCAGTCATTAATTGACAATATGCGAGCTCATATAGTCGATAAAGCGCCTCGTGGCGATGGGCATGGTGTCCCAGCTGCGCCAGGCGGCCACCACGTCGCGCGAGGGGGCATGCACGATAGGCCGCACACGGATATCGGCTTGCACGCCCTCAACGGTACGGCGATAAAGCATACTCACGCCCAGGCCTTCCTCCACCATCGCCATGATGGTGTAGTCGTCGGTTACCTCGCTCGTCACGTGTGGCGACAGTCCATGCGCCGCAAATGCATCGAGCACCAGGCTCTGTTCGCCCTCATCCAGCAGCACAAACGGCTCGGACGCCAGATCGGCGAGCGTCACCTTTTCCTTTGCCGCCAGCGGATGCGCGGCCGGCAACAATGCCACCAACTCGTCGTGATAGACGACGCGCTTCTCGAGCCCAGCGGTAAATCCGCGTGCCGTAAAACAAAAATCAACCACGCCATCGTGCACCCATTGAGCGTTGCGCGTGTAATCGCCCTGTTTGAGGGTGAAGCGTACGCCCGGGTGCAGCGCACCAAAGTCACGGATCACACGCGGCAGCACGGTACGACTCACGTTAGTAAACGTCGCGATGCGAATATCGGTCGACGAAAGCCCCAGCAGCTCTTGGCGCTTGCCCTCGAGCTCGACCTCGGCGGTCACAATCTGGCGCAGGTACGGCAGATATTGTTTACCGTCGCGCGTAAGCGAAACGCCCTGCTTACCACGCTCGATAAGCGTGGTGCCCAGCTCGCGCTCGAGCGCCTTGACAGCCTGGCTCACCGCACTTTGCGTATAGCCCAGCTCGTCCGCCGCACGTTTCAGGCTGCCGCAATCGACCACCATACAAACAATCTGATACCGCGATGCCATCGTGCCTCCACATCAATGCAGCCGTAAAACGTTTTGCCAGGGCTTTTCGCACCTACTTTAGCGTTTCTTAATCATACTGAAGATACATTCGCTTTACTACATCCACATCTGGGAGCAGAATCCTTTGTACGAAACCGTTCTGTAACAAAAGGAGTCCCATGGATCGCAAAAAAAGCAATCGCGCTCTCATTTTCCGTTCCCGTCGCATGGGGCTTTTCGTATCCCCTCATGAAGATCGCTATGGACAGCATGAACGCCACGAGCATCGTCGCGCTACGCTGCATCATCGCCTTTGTGGTCTGCCTGCTGCTCTTCCACAAGCACGCGTTGCGCATCAACCGCGACCTTATGGTCCGTGCCGCCATCATCGGCGCCATTATGGCAACCGAGCTCACCTGCATGTGCCTGGGCTCCAGCCTCACCTCCGCCTCCACCGCCGGCTTTTTGCAGAGCCTGACGGTCGTGATTGTGCCGTTTGCCAACGCCGCCCTGCTGCGTCGCGCCCCCGAGCGCAAAGTGCTCGTCGGCACCGCCATCGTCACCTGCGGTATGTTGTTGCTCTCGGGCGCCGACTTTACCAGCCTGAATCCCGGCGCAATCATCATGCTGCTCTCCGCTTTTGTCTATGCCAGCCACATTATCGTGGCGAAGCGCTTTGTCGAAGATGTCGATCCGCTTGCTCTGAGCGTTTGGCAGCTGGGCTTCGGCGGCTTGTTCTCGGGCATCGCCGCATGTGTCTTTGGCGGCTTCACCCTTCCCAGTACGCCGAGCGAGATCGTCGTTGTCGTCGCGCTCGCGCTCATCTGCTCCGCCTACGGCTTTATCATCCAGACGCTCGTGCAGCCCCACGTGCCCGCCGAGACCACCGGCTTTGCTTTCTCGCTCGAGCCGGTCTGCTCCGCCGTATTCTCGTTCTTCCTGGTCGGCGAGGTCCTGAGCCCCATCGCCTTCTTTGGCGCCGCCCTCATCCTCACCGGCGTCATGGTAGCAACCGTCGAGCTTCCGCGCCTCCGTGCACATGGACAGGCTCGCATGGCAGGAGCGCCCGAGCGCGTCTCGTAGACCCCGCTCCTTATACAGCCGCGGCATAAAGGCAACCGGTGCGCCTTTACAATAGATACCGACAGAGCATCTGCCATAAAGGAGCCCCATGGACACCGCAACCCGCGATCGCAACATAGCAACTTGGTTGGGCGATGCGCCGCAGCCGGTACGTGACACCACGAACCAGCTGCTCGAGCGCATCGCCCTTTTGCGTGCCGAGCAGACCATCTACCCGGCACAAGACGACATCCTCAACGCCCTCACCTGCACACCTGTCTCTTATACACATCTGACGCTGCCGACGAATTAGAC
>CABSNS010000130.1:0-4305 GCA_902479105.1 uncultured Collinsella sp.
AAAACGCAATGTTGCATTTACCTTTGCAGCGTTGCGTTTAGTTTTTCGAGTGACCAAAGATTGTAAATACCTAAGTGAGCGCGGCCTTGCACATGCGGGGCCGCGCTCTTGCGTTAGCATGGGACTACTTGTTTGGCTGTCAGCGGAGGCGATTAGCAATGGATAACTATTTGGACTTGATGCGCGCTCGCCGCGAGCAGATTCTTGAACGTTTTTATGCGGCGCTCGATCGCGCAGGCCGTCCCCACGACGCCGCGCGCCTCATTGCCGTGTCCAAGACCGTTGGTGTCGATGAGACCGTTGCCGCCATCCAGGCGGGGTATCGCCATTTTGCCGAGAATCGCCCGCAGGAGCTGGTTCGCAAGCTCACGGGTCTGGCGGAGCATCCGGAGCTGCCCGAGGTGCGCTTCGATATGATCGGCAACCTGCAGACCAATAAGATCAATGCGGTGCTGGGCTCAGCCGAGCTGATTCACTCGGTGGGTTCGCTGCATCTGGCGCAGGCGATCTCGAGCCGTGCTGTCCGCAAGATTGAGGCAGGCGAGCTCGCCGGCCCCCAGCGTGTGCTCATTGAGGTCAATGTGAGTGGTGAGGAGTCGAAGGGAGGCTTTTCGCCCGATGAGATTCGCGCCGCCGCGGGTGAGCTTGCGGAACTTGAGGGAATTTGCGTACAGGGGCTTATGACTATGGCGCCCCGGGGGAATAAGGATGTGGCACGCCGCACCTTTGCGGGGCTTCGTGAGCTGAGGGATGAGCTGGAGGCGGCGCATCCCGATTTGAACCTGCCTGAGCTTTCCTGCGGTATGAGCGAGGACTTTGAGCCTGCCCTTGAGGAGGGCTCTACGCTCGTTCGCCTGGGCAGGGTAGTATTTAGCCCGGAGTTTGCAGTAAAATAAGGCTCTGAAGTGCGCACTGATTATCGGGGCGCCTGCACTAAACCGCGAGAGGACACAACCATGGGCTTCCTTGACGAGATTAAAAATAAGATGCACCTGGGCGGCCAGCAGGGTTACGACCAGGGTTATGGCCAGGACGACGACTACGGCTACGATGATGGCTATGACGATGGCTATCAGGGCAACGGCTACAGCGGTGCTTCGGGCGAGGGCTTCTACACCCAAGACGAGCCGAGCAACGGCCTGCTTGGTCAGACGCGCCGTGGTGAAGCTGAGTCGGTTGCCGTGTATACACGCTCCGGACAGTTGGTCGGCGATGACTCTCGCCATGCCACGACGTATAACCCGCCTTCGCGCTCGCAGGACAGTGTTGCGAGCGGTTATCGTCCTGGTGCTTATGACACGCCGTCGAGCTACGCCGAGAACACCCGCGCCCGTGCCGCCGCTGCGCCCGCGCCTGCACCGAGCGATGCCTCGGCCTATGCGAGCAATATCATCAACGCCACGCCGCAGCTGCCGGCCTATGTCCTGCGCCCCGAGAGCTATGATGACGTGGAGACCGTGGTGCGCCGCGTTCGCACCAAGCAGCCTGTCGCACTGATTTTTGTGGGCGTACGCACCGAAGTTGCCAAGCGCGTTTTGGACTTCTCTTACGGCTTTGCCTGCGGTCTGGGTGCCACGGTCAAGGAGGTGGGCGACCGCGTGTTCATGGTGCTGCCCGCCGGTTGCGAGGTCAAAGATTCCGATCTCAAGAAGCTTCGTGCCGACGGCTACCTCAAGTAAAGACAAGACGAGGAGATTCCCATCAACATCTACACTATCGTCCAGCTGGTCAACACGCTGTTCAACTTCTATTCCACGCTCATTATCGTCTACTGCTTTATGACGTGGATTCCCATGAAGCAGGGTGGTTTGCTTCAGGATATTGCCGCGGTGCTTGATAGCGTGTGCGGTCCGTGGCTCAACCTGTTCCGTCGTTTCATCCCGCCGATGGGCGGTATCGATTTTTCGCCGGTCGTTGCGATTATTGCGTTGCAGTTGGTGCAGAGGCTGGTTCTGCAGCTTCTTATAGGTATACTCGTGTAGAACTGACTTAGTAACTTACGTCGGGCGTGTAGCGCCGAGGCGATGAAAAAGGAGACTTGTTATGGCTATTACCCCTGCAGACATCCAGGCTCAGACTTTCTCTGAGGCCAAGCGTGGCTACGATCCTGCTGAGGTCGACGTCTTCTTGGAGACGCTGTCCTCCGAGGTTGACGCTATGCTCGCTAAGATCGTCGACCTTAAGGGTCGTCTGACTGCTACCGAGCAGCAGCTTGCCGATGCGCAGGCTCAGCTTGCCCAGGCTCAGGATGTCACCGCCCAGGCCGCTCCTGCCGCCCCCGTGGCTGCTCCCGCCCCTGACTTCTCCGCTCAGGAGCGCCAGATTTCCGCTGCCTTGATCGCTGCCCAGCAGACCGCTGAGACCATCGTCAACGATGCCAACGAGAATGCTGAGCGTATCCGCAACGAGGCTGACGCCAAGGCCCGCGAGGTTATCCGCCAGGCTCTGACTGAGAAGCAGGCCGAGCTCGAGGAGATCGATCGTCTCAAGGCTTCCCGTGAGGAGTTCAAGGCCGAGTACCTCAAGCTCATCCAGCACTTTATGGATGATGCCCAGAACTCCTTCCCGGCCGATCTCATGGCCTCCACGCCGGTCGGTTCTGCCGCTTCTCCTGCGGTGACTGTTCCCGCCGAGCCGCTGCCCGTCGCTGACCCGGTTGTCCCCGTGGCCGATCCCTTCGCCCCGATCGACAACTTCGCTGCCGACGACCTGGACTAACATTCGGCCTACAATTTAGTGCCTCGAAAGGACCCGCAGCTTGCGGGTCCTTTTTTATGACTGTGCAGGGGCGCGCAACATAAAAAACCGAGCCCTGCACATGGCGGCGCAGAACTCGGCGAACGGGTGAGCGGTAAAAGGTAGGTTTTAGGGCATGTCCCAAAAATCTACTTGAGGAGGAAGTCGGAGAGGGGAATGGTACGGGCCTCGCGATGCTCGGGATCGGCAATGCGATCGGCGGGATAGCCGCAGACGAGCATGTGATAGGGATAGACGCCCTCGGGCAGGTTGAACCGCTCCTGTGCCACCTCAGGCTTAAAATGGCATACCCAGCACGTTCCCAGACCCTGCTCGGTGGCCTCCATCATCATCTGATCACACACGATGGACGTATCGATTTCACTGGAATTCATCTGGTCATACGGGCGCACCCAAGCATCATCGGTAACGCTGCAAATAAGGAAGACAAGCGGAGCCCCAAAGATAGACCCATCACGAGCAAACCGAGGCTGGCAAGCAGCAGCCTTCTCTAGAAGCTCAGGCGTATCCAACACCATCACACGGGTTGGATGGTTATTACAAGCAGAAGGAGCAATACGCCCAGCTTCAACAATGGCATCCACCACAGCTTGCTCAACAGGACGGTCCTCAAACGAACGACAAGAATACCGACCACGAGCCAGATCCAAATAACTCACAACCAAGACCTCCAAATTCAACGAATCAATCCAAAGTAAAACAAAGGGTACCCAAAGCCCCATCCACCCAAACGTTTAAGGCGGTCCCAAAGTTCCCAATCGGGTCCAAAGGCCCCGCCAACAAAAGCCCCATCGCTTTCAAAGTATCAGCCAAAGTTCCCAATGGCGGTACGTAAGGCGAAGGGCCGGCACCTGTTTACTTTCGAACGACTCTGCCATGCAGCCGGAGTGAGAAAGCAAACCGTGGCCGGCCCTTCGCCGCCGGGACACGTACCCCCAATTAACTGTTCTTCATGACAATCGAATCCACGACATCGGCCACATTCTCGCAGCAGTCCGCGCAGTACTCCAGGAAGGCGTACACGTCACGCCAGGCGATGACCTCGAGCGGGTCCTTGCCGTTAACGTGCAGGTTGCGCATGGCGTTGATATAGAGCTCGTCGGCCTCGGACTCGATGGTGTTGATCTGGATGACCAGCTCGCGCAGCGTTTTGGACTTGCGGTAGTTGGGAAGCTCGACCATCAGGTCCTTCATGGCGCGGCAGGCATCGGTTACCTTGTGGGCGATGACGATGGCGTCGGGATGGATACTCTGAATGTAGGTGAAGTAGATGCGCTGCACGACGCCCTCGATACGATCGAGCACGGTGTCGAGCGAGCAGCTCATCAGGTCCAGATCCTCGCGCTCAAGCGGGGTGATAAAGGCGGTGAGCAGGGCGTCTTCGAGCTCATGGTGCTTCTTGTCTGCCGCATGCTCAATCGCATGCATCTTATCGAGCATGTCGTGGATCTGCGCGGGGTCAAAGTTCTCAAAAATCTTGGTGAGCAGCTCTGCGGCCTGGACGGCGAGGTCGGCGCAAGCTGTCTCTTATACACATCTGACGCTGCC
>CABSNS010000131.1:0-4250 GCA_902479105.1 uncultured Collinsella sp.
GATGCTCAGGAGTCTCGTGGGCTCGGAGATGTGTATAAGAGACAGATATAGATGGGATAGAAGAGGTTCGGCCTTGCGGTGCGAGCGGCATTGGGACCGCCCCTCAGCAGCCGCTCCCAACGTACTTTACGTTGGGAGCGGCTGCTCGACGCGTCATCAGCCACTTTTTCCTCAAGTTCTCCGAACTCAACGGAATAGAGTCTGCGGTCCACTTGGCACGGCGCGGCGGTGCCAAAAAAGCAAAAGACAGCGTACTCGTCAGCTCTCTTGAACTGGTTGCCGCGGGCAACCCCGTTCTTGTTTATGGTGATTGAAACCGTCTGGATACCGGTCGCGTTGGGAAAAACGCTCTCTAAAAGAAGCTCAAGCCTTGCGTACTCCTTCTCGTCGATCGTCACGATGAGTACGGAATCGTTGGGGTTGAGCAGCTGCTTGGAGAGCTTGAGGCGGCGCTCCATGAAGGCAAGCCACTTGGAGTGGCGATAGGCGTCGGAGCCGTCGACGTAATCGTTGTTGTATTTCCAGTCGCGGGCGCCAGTGTTATAGGGTGGGTCAATATATATGCAGTCCACTTTGCCTGCATAGGCAAAGGCCAAGGTTTCAAGAGCATGGTAGTTTTCGCCGTTAATGACTACTTGATAGGGCTTATCGCCAGCGCGCTCGACACGCCCAGTCTCTTTGAGGCCAGCATAAATCGGCTGGTCATATTCAGCAACAGGCACGACATCGTCGACAGCAACGGAGCGGGGCTCACAATCGTTTTCGTCATATGAGGGCGATTGATATGGCTTTAGATCAGCAACCCCCCCCCGAACGGCATTTACCAACCATAGCAGTTGGGAGCTAGAGTCCTCTTTTTTACCACGCTCGGGAAGCACCTGTACGACATCGCCCTCCATGATAGGCTTGCCATAAAGGCGAAGTCGCTCTGGACGGTTGTGTTCAAATACAAGCCCAAACTGGCGCTGCGCAGCAAAGGCGCGGATGTCGGCAGCGAGCTGACGATCGCCCAGCTTGACAGCGCGATCAACAAGGTTCTGAACGACCACTTGCGCCGTCTGAGACATCACTTCTCCCCCTTGCACTTCTCGTCAATCCATTCGCGCAGGACTTTAGCCACCGTCTTATCCTGGCGCGCGGCATAGGACTTAAGAGCCCGCTTATCCTCGCGGGTTATCGAGAGCGTGAACTTATCTAGCTCCCTTTCGGCATGAACAGCCTGATCTTCCTCCATGATTGCCCCTCCGAATTGACCTGTTCTACGTTCCTTAATTGACCGAAATCATTTTACTTCAGAATACGTAATTACGTAATTACGTATGCAAATTTGAGCCATGCATCACTCAATCACTAGTCAGTATTCGTTGACGAATCGTTGGGGATAACGAATATATCGAGGTAGACAGTCGTTTTTACCGTCTGCGAGTACCAGCAAATCGATACTCAAAACGTCGTGAGTACATTTTGAGTACCAGTCCGAGCGGCCTCTTGCGGGCGGACGCGATCTGCCGGTCAGCATTAATTGAAATAAATTGATGGCGTTGCTTCGGTAATTGAAAACACTTTAAAAAATACCAGCAAACAATAATCCCAGCTAAACAGCTTGAGAGATTGCGTGGCTGGTTTGCATGTACCACATACACCACAATGCACAAGCATCCATGGCACGCAAATAAAAAACGAGGGAGGCCGCATCCGACCTCCCTCGCAAAGGGCTATTTACTATTCCCACTCGATGGCTTCGGTTCTGCCGTCCCGTCACTCCAGTTGCACCTAGTTTTCGGTGCCGTATCGAATCGAGTGCCGCCAGGTAACGCCATGTCGTGCTTCGTCGGCTTTGGGGACAAAAGCTGGGACAACTCTAAAAACTTTTTTCAAACTCAGGGCTTTGAGTTTTTGTTTTTGTCCCAAAGGGCGCGGCGGGACGCCTTTGCAAGCTCAATATTGCCGAAAACGCCCGTTTTGAAACTCAATCGCCCTTTTGCCCGCAAGCCGCCAGCTGCAATCGCAAGTGAATCAACGCGGGCGGCTTTCATGCTGGTTGAAAAACCGCAGGTCGCAGCTCTTCGTCGTCCGCGGGTGAAGTGAGTAGTCTCAGGTGGCTTGCCCATGAGTTGGCGAGCGGGCTTTGAGATTCCGCCGACGTCTGGAAACGCTTCGAGCTCCCTTGAATTTCCGGACAGTACATGATATAAGGTAATTGGTTTTCCGTTAGGAAGGCTTCCAAGTGCCGGGGACGTTTAATATGAGTAGAACATTGTCAAGAGGCAATGAAGGCCCAAGCCAGGAAAATCTTTCCCGACTTGGGCCTTTCTATCATCACCCGATGATTTCTTCCGACAGGTTGTGTCATCAAACCGACGCTCGTATTCGCAGTTTAATATTCGCGGGTTGACGGCCTCGGGCTGGCGCGGACCGCACGCGGGTCCGCCGCGTCGTCGCCCGTCTATGTCGGCCGCCCTGGCTTCGCATTTCGTTGCTACGGCTGGATGCGCGCACCTTCTAACAAGAAGAATCTTTCGGCGAGCATGGCGGTCGTCCCGCTGCTCAAAAACGGATCTGGGATTGCATCCAACGACCAGTCGATATGGAAGAAGCCGCGGGGAATGACCGTTATGGGATTGCCATCGCTCCCCCTACGCGAGCGCTCCTTCGCTCATGCGCCCGAGCGCCCATATCCAGCAAGCCAGCTCGCGCGCTGTAGCGACGTTTGCGACCACAGGTCGCTTGCGCAGCTCGCAAGATAGATGGCGACGCCTTTCCACAAGGCGCTTGACACCGACTGCCGCATGGTTCGATATGGAAGCGGGAACGCTCTCATCGCAAAGCGAGCGCTTCCGCTCCTTCGTGGCGCGGGCGTAGTGCCAGGATGCCTCCACGAGCAGCTTCCGCAAGTGAGAGTTGCCGGCTTTGGTGATGCCGCCCCGGGAGGCGCGCTCTCCGCTCGAGTGCTCGGAGGGAACGAGCCCAAGCCAGCTCGCGAAGGCGCGCGCCGAATCGAAGCGGGAGAACACGCCGGCTTCGACCGTGAGCGCGAACGCCGTCACGGTCTCTATTCCCTTCATGCACCTGAGCGCCTCAACGCGATCCCGCCAACGAGGCCTTGAGGCGCATTGGGCCACTCTCTTCTCGATGGCCTTCTTCTGCGATTCGATATGGCGCACCTCGGAGATGTAGTAGTCGAGGGACTCTCGAGCGGCAGCGTCGGGAAGCTCGATTCCCCGGATCCACTCCCAGTGCGCATGGGTCCAGCTGCCTCGGCGCTTTCCATCTTCGTTAAACTCGTTCCAGGCATATCCCCACCGGATGAGCAGATGGGTGAGGCGGTGCTTGGCGCGGGTGAGGTCGTCGCGGACGTCCTCGAGCGCACGAGAGAGGTTGCGGGCGCCCTCTGTCTCGACGTCGGGCACGAACACCTCCACGATGTTGTGCGCCATGAGCTGGCGCGCCAGAAACTCCGCATCGTTGCGGTCGTTTTTCTTGCGCCTGTCCGATGCGGGCTTGTGCATCTTGGATACGGCGCCCACTATGCAGTCCACGCCCATCTCTCGAAGCTCGCGCACAAGATGAAACCCCGTCACGCCGGATTCGTAGACCGCTTTGGGAGAGTCAAGCCGGAGAATCCATCCTGCGATCTCCGCGGGCGAATAACCGAACTTCTGTGACCGAACCTCGCCTGTGATTGAGTCGAGTGCGACAGCTGTAACGGATCGGGCATGGACATCCAGGCCGATTGAAGTAACATGGTTCATTGTGAGCCCCTCTCATGTATGTGGCAACTTAGGAAAAACTGCCGGTTGTATAAATGACGCACGACCATTATCAGCCTATGATCCACGGTCATTAGGAAGACGACATGAAGCAGGGGCTCACAATGTTCTACTCATATCGTCTTTCGTATGCATCGGACGCTGCTATGGTGTTTAGCGGACTAGATGAATTATTGGGATATAGGCAAAAAAGTGTGTCCCGGGCTATTCGCCGGCATGGGACCACGGATTGCTCGAGTGGAACTCGCTCCACGCCACCGCGTCGCCCCATCTCGCCACGGGCTCGTCCCTTGCGCCGAGCTCGGCGGCCTTCTCGTACAGGCCGTCTATGTCGTCGTCGGTCGGCATGTCCCTCAGGATGCTCTCGGGCGGAGGCGGGCACTTGAGCCTGCTCGCGCAGTACCAGAACACGGCTTTGACCATATGGTCCAGCCTCATGCCCCTGTGCTCGTCGAGCACGATCCTTATCCTGTCTCTTAT
>CABSNS010000132.1:0-4228 GCA_902479105.1 uncultured Collinsella sp.
TCTCGGAAGGCACGTGCAGACCTTTCGTCATGGCCTCCTACCTTTCTTTCGGGCCTTTCGGCCGAATCTCTCAGCGCCCTTCCATAGCGGACGCTGCTTGCTGACAGCTCTAGTTATATCCAAATTCCACCCGCAATTCCACCTCGCCCCCGAACGGTCAACAAAGTGCGATGAACGGTATATCGCATGAGATTCCCCCATGATGTACTTCGGCGTTCTAAAGTAACTTTTCTAAGGTAAACGCTCTTTTTTCCTAAAAACCATTTGCGATTGCGTCTCTAAACTTTTGATTCAGAATTGCATAGCTAAATCGGTTTTATGTATATAAATGATGTTTGTTTACGTTTCCGCCTGCATTCAATGATATTCAGCTATCTATCATTCTTATTCACACTTACGTACCAGTTGAGTGAGGATATAGACCACTTGCAGACGAGCAGGGCGTCAGTCCTATGACTTGTCAGCGTAAGAAGTAGGTAAAGATACCGTTCACGCGATACGTCCGTGCCAGCGGTCGACTAAATTGAGACAATAGTGAATTAAAGTTAGGCTACCGTCCTCTACGGGGACTGAACGGACAGATGCATATGCCGAGCAAAATCGAAAAAAAGCAAGCCGCCGCAAAGCTGCGCAAACCGCCGCGCGACTTCTCGTACACGCAAAACCGAGAGCTTAGCTGGCTGCGCTTTGACAACCGCGTGCTTGACGAAGCCTTCGATGAGACCGTTCCGCTGTTCGAGCGTCTAAAGTTCGTATCGATTTTCGAGTCTAACCTCGACGAGTTTCTCATGGTGCGCGTGGGCGGCCTGTCCGATCTGGCGGAGCTCAAAAAACAACCTGTCGACAACAAGAGCAATATGACCGCCTCCGAACAGGTCGATGCTGTCATGGCCGAAATGCCCGGGCTCCTTACCCGTTGGGAGTCCATCTTTAAGAGCATCGAGGGCAAGCTCGACACCTTGGGCGTTCACCGCGCCCGCATCGATTCGCTTACGCCCGAGGAGCGCACCTTTGTAACCCGCTACTTCCAGGCCTACGTGTCGCCGGTCATCTCGCCGCTGGTCATCGATCCTCGCCACCCCTTCCCCAACCTACGCAATGGCGCGCTCTATCTGGCCTGTGGTCTGGACGGCGCCACCGACGAGGAGAGCCTGCTGGGCCTTATCGAGATTCCCGCCTCGATGAACCGCGTGGTCGAGATCCCCTCGCCCACCGGCACCTACTCCTACATCTTGCTCGAGGACGTCATCCTCGCCTGCCTGGACAGCTGCTTTGGCTCCTATAAGCCGCTGGATCGTGCGCTGATCCGCGTCACCCGCAACGCCGACATCGATCCGGACGGCGAGGGCGTCGAAGAGGAAGAGGACTACCGCCAGCACATGAAGCGCATCCTCAAGAAGCGCCTGCGTCTGCAGCCGGTAGTACTCGCGGTCTCGGGGTCGCTCGAGAAGGCGACGCTCAAGACCATCCGCAAGGCGCTCGAGCTTTCGCGCCGCTCGGTCTTTACCTGCGATATCCCGCTCGACCTGGGCTACGTCTTTGGCATTGAGGGCAAGATTCCCGAGCACCTGCGCAACGAGCTACTCTTTACGCCGTTTAAGCCGCAGCCCAACCCCACCATCGATATGACCCGCTCCATCCGCGAACAGGTGCTGCAGGGCGACAAGCTGCTCTTTTATCCCTACGAGGCCATGAACCCCTTCCTGGATCTGGTGCACGAGGCCGCCTACGACCCCGAGTGCATCTCGCTGCGCATCACGCTCTACCGCGTGGCAAAGCAGAGCCGTCTGTGCGAGTCGTTGATCGATGCTGTCGAGAACGGCAAAGAGGTCACGGTGCTCATGGAGCTCCGCGCGCGCTTTGACGAGCAGAACAACATCGAATGGGCCGAGCGCCTGGAAGAGGCCGGCTGCACCGTCATCTACGGCTCCGAGGGCTTTAAGTGCCACTCCAAGATCTGCCAGCTCACCTATCGCGAGGGCATGGCGCTAACGCGCCTGACGCTGCTGGGCACCGGCAACTTTAACGAGAAGACGGCCAAACTCTACAGCGACTTTATGCTCATGACCGCCCACCCCGGCATCGGCGAGGACGCCAACCTGTTCTTCCGCAACCTGTCGCTGGGCAACCTGCGCGGCGATTACCGCTTCCTGGGCGTGGCGCCGGTCGGCCTCAAGCCGCTCATCATGCGCGGCCTGGATCGCGAGATCCAGCGCGCCCTCGCTGGCGAGCCCGCCCGTGTGTTCTTTAAGCTCAACTCGCTGACCGACCGCGAGGTCATCGACAAGATCGCCGAGGCATCGTGCGCAGGAGTCCGCGTGGACATGATCATCCGAGGCATCTCGTGCCTCAAGCCCGGTGTTCCGGGCAAGACCGAAAACGTGCATGTCCGCTCCATCGTCGGACGCTTTTTGGAGCACGCCCGTGTTTACGCTTTTGGCGTGGACTCGGACATGATTTACCTGAGCTCGGCAGACATGATGACGCGCAACACCGAGCACCGCGTGGAGATCGCCTTCCCCGTGCTCGACCCCACCTGCCGCGCCCTGGTGCACGAGTACATGAGCATGCAGCTGCGCGACAACGTGAAGGCCCGCAGCCTCACGAGCAACGGCACCTGGGTCCCCGTGGAGCGTGCGGAGGGTGAGAAACCCTTCAACTCGCAGGAAGCCCTGCTGGAGCGTGCCTATCGCAACGCCGAGGCCGCCGCGCAGCAGCGCGCACAGGAGAAGGAACGTGTGGCCGAAAAAGCTATTCAGGACGAGGTTGAACACGGGGCAGCTGCCAAACCGGAAGCGGTTGCAGCTCCCCCGGTGAATGAGCCCGAGGCTGCCGCAGAGCCCGCCGTGGAGAAAGCGCCCGAGCTCGCTACTGCGACTCCGGAGCCCGCCGCCGAGGCAAAGCCCGCCCCTGCTCCTGAGCCGCAGCCGGCCACAACCGAGGTTCAGAAGGTCCAGGCGACCGTCATTGAGCCCGAGCCCGCACCTGCACCTCAGCCCGAGCCGCAGGTCACCAAGCCCGCACCCGAGACGAGCGCCCGTCGCGATAAGCCCGCCGGCAAGACCAAGGCCATCGAGCGCCATCGCCCCGGCCGCGTGCGCATGGGCCTGGGTCTAATCGGCCTGGGTCTTAAGACGCTCATTACCGGCAAGACGAAATAGTCGTTTGTAGAAGCAGTTTGTAGAAGCGCCCCGCATTTGAGAAAAGCCTCGGATGCGGGGCGCTTTTCCCTGCTACCATGGTGCGAACAACAACGCGAATGACAGGCAGGAATATGAAGCTCACTATAGAATCGATGACCTACGGCGCCGACGGGCTGGCGCACGCCGACAACGGCAAGGCCGTCTTTGTGCAGGGCGCCGTGGCAGGCGACACCGTCGAGGCCGAGGTCGTACAGGACGGCAAGTCGTTCATGCGCGCCCGCACCACCGAGATTCTGGAGCCAAGCCCCGATCGCAT
This sequence comes from uncultured Collinsella sp., assembly GCA_902479105.1. Taxonomy (GTDB): domain Bacteria; phylum Actinomycetota; class Coriobacteriia; order Coriobacteriales; family Coriobacteriaceae; genus Collinsella. The sequence goes on from CABSNS010000132.1 coordinate 3,460, forward strand.
TCAGCCTCCCTGCCCCTTCGTGGGCATCTGCGGCGGCTGCTCGTGGGGCAATCTCTCACGCACGGCACAGCTCGCCGCCAAGGAGCAAAACCTGCGCTCCACGCTCGAGCGCATCGGCAAGTTCGCGCCTGAGCAGGTCGATGAGTTGGTACAGCCCATCTGCCACACCAAGGACGACTGGGGCTACCGCAATAAAATCGAGCTCGAACCGACCGTCGTCAACGGTCGCGTGCGCCTTGGCATGCACGGTGTCGACCCCAGCAAAATCGTGACCGTCGATGCGTGCCCGCTGTTCGATAAGCGCTTCCCGAAGGCGCTCAAATCGGTCGTCGGCGCACTCAACTATCTAAGCGGCAGCCATGACTTGGGGCTCGAACGCGTGGGCATTCGCGCATCGCGCCGCACCAAGGCACTCGAGGTCGCACTCTGGACGCCCACAGGCTCTTTTCCGCGCTCGCAGGTCTCCCGCGTGCTGGCGCACGCCGCTCATCCCACGAGCATCGTGCGCGTGATGAGCAAGGGCGAAAAGAAGGCCCGCCGTGTCTCCAAGGTCGAAATGCTCGCCGGAGAGGGCTCATGGACCGAGAATATCGCCGAGGGTCAGATGCGCTTGTCTGCCCCGTCTTTTTTCCAGGTCAACACCAAGGGTGCCGAGATTTTGATCGAGCTTGTCATGGAAGCGCTCGACCCGCAGGAAGACGAGCTTGCCGTGGACCTGTACCTGTCTCTTATACACATCTGACGCTGCCGACGAATTAGACGGTGTAGA
>CABSNS010000133.1:0-4226 GCA_902479105.1 uncultured Collinsella sp.
AATTCGTCGGCAGCGTCAGATGTGTATAAGAGACAGGTATTATACGGCGGTGAACAGATGGAAACGGTTAGCGGCAATCTTGCCTCGGCGCTCAGGATCGAGCCGGGCATTACCGCGATTATCGGCAGCGGCGGCAAGTCGACGTTGCTCAAAATGCTGGGTCTTGAGCTCATGCGCGCTGGCGGCCGCGTGCTCCTCTGCACCACCACGCATATGTTCCCCGTCGCCGGCGTGCCATGGGACGGGTCGAGCCGTCGCCTGGACGCCGTACCTTGGAAGCCGGGCGCCGCGCATGTCCCCGGTTGCACCTGCGAGGCCTGCGCGAGGCTTGTGCGGGGAAGCATCTGCCAGGCAGGCGTCTTGGACCCCCAGACGGGCAAGCTCTCCTCCCCTGCCGAGCCGCTCGACCAGCTGGCGCAGCGCTTTGACTACGTCCTGGCCGAGGCGGACGGCAGCAAGCGGCTCCCGCTCAAGGCCCACGCCGCCTGGGAGCCGGTGATTCCCTCTGGCACGGCCAACATCGTCTGGATCGTCGGCGCCTCGGGGCTCAGCAAGCCCATCAACGAAGCCGTCCACCGCCCCGAGCTCTTTTGCGAGCGTTGCGGTTGCGAACCCACCGACATCGCCACGCCCGAGCGCGTCGCCCAGGTGCTCAATTCCGAGATGCAGGCGCTGAAACTCAGCACCGCACGCGCCATGCTCAACCAAGTCGACACGCTCAGCGACCCCACGATGGCCGACTGCTTCGAGGCAGCCCTCGGCCGCCCCGTCGTCGCCAGCAGCCTCAAGTAGCCGGCCCCATCTCGTCAGTTGCGGTGAAATACGGACTGTTTGGCCGCCTGACGGCCGCAAACAGTCCGTATTTCACCGCAACTGCGGAGGGGACACGGCATCTTTGCTGCTAGCGGGGCACGTAGCGGCCAGGCTGGGCTCCGGTGGGCTCGCCATCGCGCGCCGCCAGCACACCGTTCACAAACACGGCCTTGGCGCGACCATGCGCCTCAAAGCCCTCGAGCGGCGTGTAGTCCACGGCCTGATGCTGTGTCGCCGCGCGAATGGTCCAGCGCGCCTGGGGATCCCACACGCACACGTCGGCATCGGAGCCCTCGGCAAGACATCCCTTGCGCGGATACATGCCAAAGACGCGCGCCGGGTTCTCGCTCATCAAGCGGCAGAGGTCCTCGGGTCCCAGCTGTCCCTCAAAGCTCGTGGCAATCGCGACGGGACGATGCTCCACGCCGGGCCCGCCGTTGGGAATCGCGCGGAAGTCGTCGCGCCCGCGGTCCTTTTGCCCATGCAGGTTAAAGCTGCAGTGGTCGGTCGCAATCGTATCGATCTCGCCGGCCACAAGCGCCTCGCGCAGTGCCGCACGGTCACCCGCATGGCGCAGCGGCGGGCTCATCACATACTTGGCACCCGCAAAGCCGTCCTCGCCCTGCTCCAGATAGCAGGTGTCGTCGAGCATCAGATACTGAGGGCAGGTCTCGACATAGATGTTCTTCTGCCCGCGCGCTTTGGCAGCGCGAATGGCCTCGAGCCCCAGCTTGGTCGAAAGGTGCACCACGTTGACCGGAGCGTCCCCGGCCAGGTGCGCCAGATACAGCAGGCGGCTCACGGCCTCGGCCTCACACACGTCCGGACGGCTGAGCGCATGCCCCTCGGGCCCATGAACCCCCTGCTCGTACACGCGCTTCTGCAGTTCATTCACCAACGTGCCGTTCTCGCAATGCACGCACAGGATACCGCCCACGCGCTTGAGCTCCTCCAACACCTCGAGCGTCTCGGCATCGTCCAGGCGCAAATGATCGTAGGCAAAGTAGGTCTTAAACGACGATACGCCCGCCTCGCGCATAGCCGAAAGATCGGCGCGGTTGCGTTCATTCCACTCGGCGAGTGCCATATGAAAGGCGTAGTTGGCCGTGCAGGTTCCGTCGGCACGGCGATGCCACTCGGCCAAGGCATCGGGCATGGTCACGCCGCGATCGGCCGTCGCGTAGTCCACGATGGTCGTCGTGCCGCCGCAGGCAGCCGCACGCGTGCCGGTTTCAAAGCTATCGGCTGTCCAATCCATGCCAGTCCAGCACTGCATGTGCGTGTGGCCGTCGATAAAGCCGGGAAACACCCAGCAGTCCGCGGCGTCCTCGACGGTATCGTCGGCGCCCGGCTCAATCGCCGCGGCAATCCGCACGATCTTATCGCCATCCATGGCAAGATCGGCGCGGCGAAGCCCCTGTGGCGTCACGAGCGCGCCGTTTTTGATGATGATCATGTTGCTCCTTATCGATTCATACAGTTGGCCACGCGATCAAAATACGAGCAGGCCGCGATATGCTCCGCTATGCGTCGCTGTCCCTTGACGGTATCGACGTCCCACAGCTCGTAGGCACGCGCTTCGACCAGCGTAACGTCGACGCGACCTTTGAGAATCGAGCCCCCGCCGTCCTTGCCCTCAAGACACATAAGTGCATCGAACAGTTCCGCCGGAAAGAGCACCGGACTCGAAGGCTCACCGTTGCACGCAAGACGCACCGGATGTTTGCGGCCACGCTCGTCAAATGCACGAACCATAGCCTCAAAAGAATCCGAACTCACGAGCGGCTGGTCGCCCGGCAAAAAGAGGCAACCTTTCCAGTTGCGTTCGACTCCCCACGAAAGGCCCGCACGGACGCTTTCGCTGCGCAGCTCGCCATCGTGCAGCACGCACGGGCAATGCTTGTCCTCGCAAATCTGAGCGACCTCGGGCCAACGCGTCGAAACCACGACGTCAAAGCCCCGGGGAACCGAATCGATGGTCCGGGCAATCAGCGGCTCGCCATAGATATCGGCAAGCATCTTGTTAGAGCCAAACCGCTTGCCCTCGCCCGAAGCCATAATGACGCATCCAAGTTTCATGGTGATACCTCCCCTGAAACCATCGTACCCATAACTCGCGCCGCGGGTATCCACATCGAAAGCGCTTATCCCGCACGCCCGCGATGCAAAAAAGGGGCACCCCGCCGGTTGGCAGAGCGCCCCCTTTACATGGCTTACCTCAACCCGGCTTTAGGCCTGGAGCCAACGGGCGGTGTTGCGCTCGTCGAGGGCCTTGAGGGTAGCGGCGGGATCGGCAACCTTCTGCAGGAACATCATGGCTGCGATGGCGTACGGCTTGTAGCTGGCCTCCTTGTACATGCCCACGCGGTGCATGTCGAAGACGTCGGCGTTAACCTCGCCGTGCTCGCAGGAGACACCGGAGATGTCGGCGGGCAGCGGGTGCATAAAGATGGTGTCCTGGCCGTTGGCAGTCTTCTCCATGAGCTCGGTCGTGGAGCACCAGTCCTGATGGGTGGCGTTCTGGGCGAGCAGCTCCTTCTCGAGCGCTGCGATGCCGGCGTCGTCGCCCTCGGCGTACAGGTTGGTACGCTTCTCCATGGCGGCAAACGGAGCCCAGCTCTTGGGGATCACGATGTCGGCGCCCTCGAAGGCCTCGGCCATGGTGTTGACCTGCTTAAAGGTGGTGCCGGACTCGGCGGCATAGCCCTTGGCGCGCTCGACGACCTCGGGCATGAGGTCGTAGCCCTCGGGGTGAGCCAGGGTGACGTCCATGCCAAAGCGGGGCAGCAGGCTGATCAGCGACTGCGGGCAGGACAGCGGCTTGCCGTAAGAGGGCGAATAGGCCCAGGTGACGGCAACCTTCTTGCCCTTGAGGTTCTCGAGGCCGCCAAACTCGTTGATGAGGTAGAGCATGTCGGCAGAGGACTGCGTGGGGTGATCGGAGTCGGACTGCAGGGAGATGAGCGTGGGACGGTGATCCAGAACGCCGTCCTCGTAAGCCTGCTGGACAGACTCGGAGACCTCGGCCATGTAGGCGTCGCCCTTGCCGATGTACATGTCGTCGCGGATGCCGATGACGTCGGCCATGAAGGAGATCATGGTAGCGGTCTCGCGGACGGTCTCGCCGTGGGCGATCTGGGACTTCTTCTCGTCCAGGTCCTGCAGCTCAAGGCCGAGCAGGTTGGCGGCCTTAGAGAAGGAGAAGCGCGTACGAGTGGAGTTGTCACGGAACAGGGAGACGGCCAGGCCCGAGTCGAAGATCTTGGACGAAACGTTGTTCTCACGCAGCTCGCGCAGGGCGTCGGCGACGATGTAGAGAGCCTTGAGCTCATCGGTGGTCTTGTCCCAGGTGTGCAGGAAGTCGCTGCCGCTGTCTCTTATACACATCTCCGAGCCCACGAGACTCCTGAGCA
>CABSNS010000134.1:0-4200 GCA_902479105.1 uncultured Collinsella sp.
TCTCCGAGGTGCCCGAGGGCTTTACCGTTACCGCCAGCACCGACGTGTGCCCGGTTGCCGCCATGGAGTGCGTCGAGCGCAAGATCTTCACCACGCAGTTCCACCCCGAGGTCAAGCATTCCGAGTACGGTCAGCAGCTGCTGAGCAACTTCCTGTTTGAGATCTGTGGCCTGGAGCCCAACTGGAGCATGGACAACCTGGTCGAGACCATGACGGCAGACTTCCGCGAGAAGGTCGGCGACGACCGCGTGATTCTGGCCCTGTCCGGTGGCGTCGACTCCTCCGTCGTGGCTGCGTTGGGCGCCCGCGCCGTGGGCAAGCAGATGACCTGCGTGTTCATCAACCACGGTCTGCTGCGCAAGGGCGAGCCCGAGCAGGTTGAGGAGGTCTTCACCAAGCAGTTTGACGTCGACTTTATCCACGTCCACGCTGAGGACCGTTATGCCGAGCTTCTGGCCGGTGTGACCGAGCCCGAGGAGAAGCGCCGCATCATCGGCACGCAGTTCTGGAAAGAGTTCTTCGCCGTGGCGCAGCAGCTCGAGACCGATGGCAAGCCGGTCAAGTACCTGGCTCAGGGCACCATCTACCCCGACATCATCGAGTCCGGCGCTCGCAAGACGGGCGGCAAGACGGCCACCATCAAGAGCCATCACAACCTGATCCCGTTCCCCGAGGGCGTACACTTCGACCTCATTGAGCCGCTCGACCACTTCTTTAAGGACGAGGTCCGCGCGCTTGGTCTGGCATTGGGCCTGCCGGGCCACATCGTGTTCCGCCAGCCCTTCCCGGGCCCGGGTCTGGCCATCCGCATCATCGGCGCGGTCGACAAGGAGAAGCTCGAGATCCTCAAGAACGCCGACGCTATCGTGCGCGAGGAGCTCGACGCCTACAACCAGCGTCTGTTTGAGCAGACCGGCGAGCGCAACTCCGAGCACAGCTGCTGGCAGTATTTCGCGGTCCTGCCCGACATTAAGTCCGTCGGCGTTATGGGCGATGAGCGTACCTACCAGCGCCCGATCATCTTGCGTGCCGTCGAGTCCAGCGATGCCATGACCGCCGACTGGGCCAAGCTGCCCTATGACGTGCTGGCCCGCATCTCCGGCCGCATCGTTGCCGAGGTTCCTGGCGCCAACCGCGTGTGCTACGACATCACGTCCAAGCCGCCCGCGACCATCGAGTGGGAGTAGGCTGATAGGGTTCTGACCTGCATTTTTGAGTGCCGCACTGTGCCGCTGAGTTTCGTTTCGTGCGACAGTCATGGCAAAGCCACCAGCGACGGCGGTGAGTAAAAACGATTACCAAGCCTCCGTTCCCGCGTTGGGACGGAGGCTTTTTCTTTGCCTTTTTACTCCCTTTCACCTGCGATTTCGCCATTTACTCCCCGTATTTCAAGACGGCAAAGTACGGGGCTGTATTCGGAGGAATGGGAGTAAGAATTTATCCCAAGTGAGTAGACGCACGATTTTTGTCCCCGAGAACGAGAAGGGGCCGTTTTAGGTCCTTTGAAACTCAAATCGAACTCAATAGGCTTTTCGGCGGTCTCCGCACGACGTTTCCCCAGGTCGTTAATGGGGAGTAAAGAATCTCGCCGTCTCAAGGAAAACGGGAGTAATCAGGGGAAATGCCGCGGCGTGTTGTCGTGTGCTGCCATGTAAGCCATCGCGTTATTTACTCTCCGGACATGCCGGAAATGCCTCGGCATGCAATGGGGAGTAAAAACTCAGCTTACGCAGATGCGAGCGACGTTCACCGCCTAGCCCGGCGTCCTGATTCGATTTCATTGGTTGCGAAATGCGGAGAGCCGCTACAGCGAGGCTTTCCAGTCCTCGTATTCGTTTACGTCGATCTCGCCGTTCTCGAGCTGCACGCGCTTCTCGGCCCACAGCTCGATCGCCGTCGCGGCTTTGGGCGCGTGCGGCGCCTTGGGGTTCAGGGAGAGGCCCGAGCCGTTGGCTGCGGGAACGATGCCGAAGGAGTCCTCGAGCCGCACGAGAAGCGACATGAGGTCGCCCGCGGTCTCGACGCCGTAATCCTTGAGGGCGTTGACGGATACGCCTAGTGCTGCGGCGATGGACTCGAGCAGCTCGGGCTTCACGGCGCGGATGCCGCTCTCGTAGTGGCGCACGGCCCCCTCGGTCAGGCCGACCGCCTCGGCAAGCTGCGCCTGCGTCATGCCGCGCGACTTGCGGTACCGCCTTATGTTCTCGCCTACGGACATGCGCCCTCCTCCTGGAATTACGTACCCGCACATCTTACCAGCGTACGCAAATGTACGCAATTCTATTGACAGTACAGATTCGTACGTTTACTCTGAATCTGTAAACCGTACGTATCTGTACGCCATTGATTGGAGGAACCATGGACGAGAAGGTGGCGAAGACGCCGAGACCGCACATGCTGGACGCCGACGAGGTCGCGGAGCTGCTGAGGATCAAGAAAGGCAGCGCCTACGAGGTGATCAGGAGGATAAACGCCGAGCAGGAGGCGCGCGGGCGCGTGGTGATCCGCGGGCGCGTCCGGAGCGATGTCTTCGACGCCTTGTACTTCCCGGAGGTGGACTGACATGCCCGTGTACAAGGACGACAACAACGGCACGTTCTACGTGCAGTGCTACTACCGCGACGCCCGCGGCTCGAAGCGCCACAAGACGAAGCGCGGCTTCTCCTCCGAGGTGGAGGCCGCCGTGTGGGAAGGCCAGTTCAAGAGCCTTAACGGCGGGGCCATGGATATGACGTTCTCCGAGTTCGTCGAGGTGTACGCCTCCGAGGTGAAGCCTCGCATACGCGAGCACACATGGATCACCAAGGAGTACATCATCAACGACAAGCTCGTGCCGTTCTTCGGTGACATGCGCATGTGCGACGTGAGGCCGATCGACGTCATCAGGTGGCAAAACGAGCTCACCGAGCACCGGGACGCCGAGGGGAAGCCCTGGGCGCCGACCTACCTGCGCACAGTGAACAATCAGCTAAACGCCATCTTCAACCACGCCGAGCGCTACTACGGCCTCACCGACAACCCGGTGCGCAGGGTCGACAAGATAGGCTCGAAGAAGGGCGGCGAGATGCAGTTCTGGACCAAGGACGAGTACCTGAGGTTCAGCGAGGCCGTCATGGACAAGCCGCTCTCGTTCCACGCCTTCGAGCTGCTCTACTGGACGGGCATACGCTGCGGCGAGCTCCTGGCGCTCACGCCGTCCGACTTCATGCTGGAGAGCTCCCGGCTTCGCATCAACAAGTCGTACCAGAGCCTCCACGGCGTGGACACCGTGACCGACCCCAAGACGCCCAAGTCGGTGCGCACGATCGTCATGCCCGCCTTCCTGCGCGACGAGATGGCGGACTTCATCGAGCTGCGCGACGACGTCGCCCCCGACGAGCGCCTGTTCGCCGTGACCAAGCACTTCCTGGCCCACGAGATGGAGCGCGGGTGCAAGGCGTCTGGAGTGAAGCGCATCCGCGTACACGACATACGCCACAGCCATGTGAGCCTGCTGATCGAGATGGGCTTCTCCGCGCTGGCCATCGCCGAGCGCATGGGCCACGAGGCGGTGGACATCACCTACCGCTACGCGCACCTGTTCCCCACGAAGCAGGACGAGATGGCCGCCGCGCTCGACGGAGCGAGGGGGTAAGAAGGATGCCGCGCGAGAACAGCGCCCGCAAGCGCAGCAAGACGATGGCGTTTCGCTGCACGCCCGAAGAGCACAAGCTCATATGCGAGATGGCTGCCTGGAGCGGCATGCTCAGGCAGGACTACATCATCGCTAAGCTAACCGATACAGAGGTTGAAGTGAGGCCCTCCGTGAGCATGCAGAAGGCGCTGAAAGACTCGATGGTGGAGTTGGCCAAAGAGGTGAAACTGGCGGCCTCCTACGGCGAGTTGAGCGATTCTCTGCAGCAGAGGCTCGAACTTGTGATGAGGCTCTTCCTGGCGCTCAGCGAGCCGATAGACGCACCAGCGGAAGAGGAACCGCAAACGAAGGCGCCCTCGGCTGTGCCGAAGACGCCTGAAGCTGGCGCCGATGGCGACATGAGCATCTTCGGGATGGGGCGCGGGTAGCGTAATATCCGAAGCTATCCTTGAAGAGTGGACGCGAAATTGGTTCTTGATCCATGTGCGCAAAAGCAGAAGATGGGACCCATACGCTGATGAAGGGTGATGAGGCTGTCGAGGCGGGCGAAGTATTGACCAATTTGC
>CABSNS010000135.1:0-4185 GCA_902479105.1 uncultured Collinsella sp.
CCGCGGCAACGGGTGCCATCCGTGTTCCTATCTTATCTGCAAGCGTTCTGTCGCGCAAGCGTTGAGGCAAACGATTGAAGGACGCAGACAGGATGTATTTGTGTCCGCGCGGGACCGTAGACTTCTCAATAAGGTTACACACCGGTTTATCCGGCCGTTAGAGGAGCTGCTATGTACGAGCCTTCACGTGTTCTTCTGTCATTTCACATTGCAGGATTTCAGTATGCCGATGGCGCCTTGGTCCTGGGCGATCTTAAAGCGGGCGATAAGCTGACGCTGTGTGCCGAGCGCGATAATCCCCATGACCCCGAGGCAGTTGCGATCTACTATGGCAAGACCAAACTTGGCTACGTTCCGGGAAACGAGGTCGGCCCGCTGTCCTTGATGATGTATTACGGCCACGAGGACGTATTTGAGGCCCGCGTGCAACAGGTTGCCCCCGAGCGCAGCCCGTGGCACCAGGTGCGCGTTGGCCTCTATGTGGTGGATGCCCGCTAGTCGGCAATGGAGGCGGCCATGTTTGATGACGACGACCAGTTCGATCTGACAGACGATCCGTTTGAGTGGGATCTGCTACTCGACGACGATGAGTTGGAGCAGGATCGTAAGAAACGGCAGGACAAGAAAACTCAGAGTGACGCTTCGAAAAAGCAAGACAAACGCCGCCGCGGACTGTTCGGCGGGCTCTTTGGATAACCGCCGCATCGCTGCGTCTGTATACTTAGCACGAGTTGAACACGTTGCGAAATGAGGACACAGACGATGATGTGGTTTACCGCCGACTTGCACCTGGGCGATACGAATATCTTGCACGACATGGACCGGCCGTTTGGCTCGGTCGAGGAGATGAACCGCAAGGTCATCGATGCCATCAATGAGTGCGTGGCTGCGGACGACCGCCTCTATATTCTGGGTGACTTTACCTATCGTTTGCCCCTGGCGGAGGCGGTGCGCCTGCGCGAGCGTATCGAATGCCAGAACGTGACGCTCATCCGCGGTAACCATGACGGCGACTGGGAAGATTCCGACGTACCGCGGATTTGGGAAGACGTGCGCGATTACCTGGAGATTGCTCCCGGCTATGCCAAGGGCCATCGTCTGGTTATGAGCCACTACCCCATGCTCAGCTGGAACGGCAAGGCACGTGGCGCCATTATGCTGCATGGGCATATCCACAGCAGAGGTGACCGCGCCAACGCACGCAACCGCGATCGCGAGCGCCCTATCTTTCGCTACGATGTCGGTCTCGATGCCAACGAGTACAAGCCCGTAAGCCGCGATCAGATTCTTAGCTTCTTTGGGTTATAGGGCGCCAGAGCCACCACAAAGGGGACAGGCACCTTTGTGGTGGTTCTGGCGCCGTTGCCATTATGGCGGCGGCGCCTTTTTTGTCCGCGCGGCGCGGTAGAGTGTAGCCGGTTGATATTTGCGTCCATCGAGGAGCTGCTATGAACGAGATCAAGTGCCCGCATTGCGGCGAAGTTTTTAAGGTCGATGCATCCGGCTATGCGGATATCGTCAAGCAGGTGCGCGATGCCGAGTTCTCGCGCGACCTGGATGAGCGTGTGAAGGCAGTCCAGCGTGAGGGTGAGCAGGCGCTGGAGCTTGAGCGCTCGCGTTCGACGGCTGCCTTGCAACAGGCAAAGTCTCAGCGCAATGCCCAGCTTGTCGAGCAGAAGAACACTGCGGATCAGAAACTGGCGCAAGAGGTTGCCAAGCGCGATGCTGAGCTTGCCGAGCTGCGCGCTAAGCTCGAGGGCGCTGCCGCAGAGCGCGAGAGTGCAAGCCAGCGCGCGGCGGTTGAGGCACGAGCCAATGCTCAAAAAGAGAATGCCGAACTCCAGCGTGAGATTGATAGCCTGCGTGCGCAGCTTGGGCGCAAAGATGACGAAGCAAAGCTTGCCGAGTCGGCGGCGCGCAACGCTGCTCAAAACGACCTGTCCGCACGCGACGCTCAGATTGCCGAGCTGCAGGCCAGGCTTGCCGCGGCGGACAAGGCCCAGGAGATGGCGCTTGCCGCTGCCGCGGCAGAGTCGCAGCGTGAGCTCGATGCCGCTCGCAGCGAGGCCGAGCGCGCGCTTGCTGACTATCGCGCGAAGGTGCAAGAGAAGTTTTCCGCCGCAAAGGCTCAGTCCGAGCAAGAGGCCGAGGGCCTGCGTGCCCAGCTGCGCGAGCAGGAACTGATGGCAAAAATGAACCTGTCAGAGGCGGTCGCCGCGGCGGAGCGAGAGCGCGATGAGGCGCGTGCCAAACTGACGAGCGAGCTGGCGGTGCGCGATTCTCGCGAGGAACAGGTCAAGGCGGCACACGAGCTCGAGCTTGCGCAGGCCAAGCGCGCGAGCGATGACCTGATTCGCTACAAGGACGAAGAGATTGAGCGCCTTAAGGACATGAAGGTCCGCCTGTCCACCAAGATGGTGGGCGAGTCGCTCGAGCAGCACTGCGAGACCGAGTTTAACCGTCTGCGCATGACGGCGTTTCCTAACGCGTACTTCGAGAAGGATAACGATGCGTCCGAGGGCACCAAGGGCGACTTTATCTTCCGCGAGTGCGACGCAAGCGGTAACGAGGTCATTTCGATTATGTTCGAGATGAAAAACGAGAACGACGAGACCGCGACCAAGCACAAAAACGAGGACTTCTTTAAGAAACTCGATCACGATCGTCGCCAGAAAGGCTGTGAGTACGCGGTGCTCTGCACACTGCTCGAGCCCGAAAGCGAGCTCTATAACGCAGGGATAGTCGACGTGAGTTACCGCTATGAGAAGATGTACGTGATCCGCCCGCAGTTCTTCATTCCCATGATCACGCTGCTGCGCAACGCCGCCATGGGTTCGCTGCGCTATAAGCAGGAGCTGGCGGAGTACAAGCAGCAGAACATCGACGTCACGAACTTCGAGGCCAAGATGGAGAAGTTCAAGAATGATTTCGGTCGCAACTACGAGATCGCGAGCCGCAAGTTCCAAACGGCGATTGATGAGATCGACAAGACGATTAGCCACCTGCAGAAAACCAAGGAGGCGTTGCTGTCCTCCGAGAACAATCTGCGCCTAGCCAACAAGAAGGCGGACGATCTTACCATTCGCAAGCTCACGTGGGGCAACAAGACCATGAAGGCCGCGTTTGACGAGGCGCGCGGGGCTGCGACAGAGACAAACGATGAGCCAGCCGAGGCGGATTCGTATGAGGTCGAGGGTGCCGAGTAAGGCATAGCGTATAGTGCAAAAGTGGGGCCGCTGGCGATATTGCCAGCGGCCCCGTTTCGTTCCGGTAAGTTCGGCTAGTCTTCGAGCAGGTCCTCGATAAAGCCGACACGGTAGTTTTTGAAGATGACCTCGCCGCCGTCTTGCGTGGCGTCCAGGTCGACATCGCCCATGATGCCAAAGTCGTGGTCGCCATCCTCGTCGGCAAAGATCTGGTGCACGTGCCATACGTGCGCGGTCTTCTCGTCGGACTCGTCAATGGAAAACATCGCGGCGCTGCGGGCATCTCCGTCGGTGAGGATTTCCTCGTGCTGCTCGTGGTAAGCGTCGAGTGTTTTTTGCCAGCGGATCTCGCTCATGCCCCAGTCGTCGTCGAGCTCGCCCAGGTCGCGAACGTGCTCGCGGGCGGCAAGGGTCACGCGGCGGAAGAGCGCGTTGCGCACCAATAGCGTGCAGCCGCGACGGTCCGCCACGACCTCGTCGATGCCCCGCGGCGGCGCAGCATCGAGGGCTGCCGGGTTGCCGGCGTTCTCCCACTCATCCACCAGGCTCGAGTCCACCGAGCGCACCACAAAGCCCAGCCACGAGATAATGTCGCGCAGGCGCTCGTCGCGCTTCTCGATGGGCACGGTGCGGTCGAGTGAACGGTAGGCCTCTGCTAGGTAGCGCAGCAAAATGCCCTCGGAGCGGGCGATGCCGAGCTTTTGGATATAGCCCTTAAAGTCGCTCGCGCTCTCCAGCATGTCGCGCAGGACGCTCTTGGGCGAGAGCTGGTAGTCGTTGGCCCAAGGTACTTCTTGGCAGTACTTGTCGAAGGCGGCATCGAGCAAGTCCTCGAGCGGCTTTTCGTAGGTGACGTCCTGAATGCGCTCCAGACGTTCCTCGTACTCTATGCCGTCGGCCTTCATTTCGGCCATCGCGCGGTCGCGCGCGGCGCGCTCCTGTGCGCGCCTGTCTCTTATACACATCTGACGCTGCCGAC
>CABSNS010000136.1:0-4179 GCA_902479105.1 uncultured Collinsella sp.
ATAAGAGACAGGTCTTGATCTTTGCCTACAACAAGGCAAAGGGCGTTCCGACCACCGATGAAGAGGGCGCTGGTGCTGGCTTCGATGTCAGCTTCTAGTTGAGCCGTTCAGCGTAATGTGCGGATAAGTCCATTTGAGGAAGGGCGCTCGGCTCGTGCGAGTCGAGCGTCCTTCCCTATAGACGAGAAAGTCAATGGCGATGTTTAATCAAAAAAATAAGGTGACACGCGCGGACTATGATCAGTGGCGTGCCGGACAGGATGAGACGGCTGGTCGCATCGCGTCCGACCCCGATAGGCTCCTGTTCCATGTGGAGCCTGAGCTTGGCTGGCTCAACGACCCCAACGGTTTGGTTCAGATTGGTGATACGTATCACATCTATCATCAATACGATCCGTTCGATGCTGCGCATGGCGGTCCAGTGCTTTGGAACCATCTGACGACAAAGGATTTTGTGACGTACGAGAATCACGGCCCTGTGCTGTTCCCCGATTCCGATTTGGATTCGAACGGAGCGTATTCTGGTTCTGCCTTTGTACGCGATGGCAAGATTCACTACTTCTATACCGGCAACGTCAAGCATTTTGACCGCGATGATTACGACTACGTGTTGACGGGCCGTGAGCAAAACCAGATTCATATGGTTGCCGAGAATCCCGACGAATTGGGCGAGAAGTGCATAGCTGTTGGACCGGTCGATTACCCCGACGATATCGGTACGCACGTGCGCGACCCCAAGATCCTTGAGCACGATGGTATCTACTACATGGTTCTGGGCGCTCGTACGAAAGACGACCGTGGCTGCGTGCTTGTCTATACCTCGCGCAATCTTGAGGACTGGAGCTATGCGACGCGCATTGAGTTGGGCGAGAAGTTTGGCTTTATGTGGGAGTGCCCCGATCTGTTTGAGCTCGATGGCGAGCTTATTCTCGTTTGCTGTCCGCAGGGTGTGCCTGCCGATGGTTGGCGTTACCGCAATCCGCATCAGTGCGTGTGGTTCCCCATCGAGGCCGATTGGGAGGCGCCGAGCTTTAAAATCGTCGGGCAGGGCATGCCCCCGATGGTCGATGCCGGTTTTGATTTCTATGCTCCGCAGTCCTTTGAGGATGCTGCAGGCCGGCGTTTGATGATCGGATGGTCGGGTTGCCCCGATGCGACGGCAGAAAACCCGACGGTGGCGCGCGGGTGGCAGTGCGCGTTGACGGTGCCGCGAGAGCTGAGCATGCGCGATGGTAAGCTCTGCCAGCAGCCGGCGCACGAGATTGAGAGGATGCGCGGCGACTGCGTTCGCGCGACAGGCGGTGAAACCGTTGAGGAGCCGGGACGCCTGTTTGATCTTGTGGTTTCCTGTGAGGGCGCCAAGATGGTCGAGCTCGAAATCCGCAAGGGTGTCTTTGTACGTTATGCGGACGGGATGCTTACCCTCGACATGGGTGACGAAGGCTATGGGCGCGACCAAAGGTCGATCGAGCTCAGCGAGCTTCGCGACCTGCGCGTGCTTTCGGACACTACGATGGTCGAGATTTTTGCCAACAGCGGCGAGGCGGCACTTACGAGCCGTACCTATTCGCCGGCGGTTTCGGCGATGGGGTTGCATGCCGAGGGTGCGGCGTCGATGGATTTCTACCGCCTCGCGCATTAACCGTGCGTGGAGCACGATTGGACTTGCCGGGCGGAATGTGTCGCAGTTGCCGCAGCGAACTACCGTTTATCGTGTATAGCTACCGTTTGCGGAGTAAGTAACACTCATTTATAAACCGTGTAAAATCTCAGTTAAGCACGGAGTTTTCCAGGGAGACGCTGTCCTTTGTTGTGTGCAAGGGGCGGCGTCTCTTTGGCGCTTGGACGCCGTTGTGCAACAGTGCGGCGGCGCGTGCCATGTGTTGAAAAGCCAATGTTGAGATGGGTCGTGATGATAATGGGCAAGTACGTAATCGTGGTTGAGTCTGGTTCGGATGTGACGCCGGAGCTCTGCGAACGCTACGGTATCGTGCGCGTGCCTATGCATGTCACGATTGGTGACGAGACCGTCGAGGACGGCTCGATCGATCCGCTCGAGATTTATTCGCGCTGCAACGAGTTTGGCGTTATGCCCAAGACCAGTGGCTGCGCGCCTGCGGATTTTGCTCACGTGTACGACCGTATCCATGCCGAGCAGCCCGATGCGACCATTCTGCATCTTGCGTACTCCGAGGCCACGACCTGCTCGCATCAGTCCTCTAAGATTGCAGCTAAGGGCCGCGACTACGTGTTCTCCATGGACACGCGCTTTGTCTCGGTGGGCCAGTCGCTCGTCGTCGTCGAGACCGCCAAATACATCGAGGCTCACCCCGATGCCACCGTCGACGAGATTTTTGCTTTTACGAATTCCGTCATGGACCGTGTGCTTCTGGGTTTTGTTCCTACCGACCTAGCCTTCCTTAAGGCGGGCGGTCGTCTGTCCAACGTGGCATTCCTTGGCGCCCACCTGCTCAAGATTAAGCCCTGCATTGAGGTGACGGGCGGCAAGTTCGTGGCGACCAAGAAGTTCCGCGGCTCTATGCTCAAATGCGCCCGTGCCTTTATTGACCACATGGTTGCGAAGGGCGAGATCGACTACTCGCACATTGGCCTGGCGTATTCGGTGGGCCTTTCCCAGGAGCTGCGCGACGACATGGAGGTCTATGCGCATGACCTGGGCTTTAAGGATATTACCTGGACTCAGGTTGGCGGCGTCATCTCGAGCCATTGCGGCCCGACCGCCTTCGGCGCGGTGCTCACGCTCAAGGCGTAAAGCCTGGCGTCTATCGATTTCTATTGCCTTGACGGCGGGCGGGTTGCGACAACCTTCCCGTCGCTTTTGCATGGGGCCAAATAGGATAATCCAATTGACCGCTAAACCGTTTCGCCATCAAGCATATAGGCTAGAATGACTCTGGCATTTATGTAGCTAAAACCAATGAGAGGCAAGGTAGCGGGAATGGCTGAGATGACGCTCGAGGGTGTGGACGCTCGTCCTGAGGACTCCGCGTTTGCCCTGGGCCGCGTGCATTCGATTGAGACGATGGGAACGGTCGATGGACCCGGCATCCGCTTTGTGGTGTTTGTTCAGGGCTGCCCCATGCGCTGTGCGTATTGCCACAACCCCGACACCTGGTCGGTTAACGGCGGCACCATGGTGACCGTCGAGCACCTGATGGACGAGTTCCAGAGCAACCATGAGTTTTACCGCAGCGGCGGTATTACGGTGTCCGGCGGCGAGCCGCTCCTGCAGCCCGCGTTTTTAGCCGACCTGTTCCGCGCCATGCACAATAACCCCGATGGTCGCGTGCATACCTGCTTGGATAGCTGCGGCTATGCGTTCGATCCCGCGCATCCCGAGAAGTTCGATGCCGTACTCAACGAGACCGATATGATGCTGCTCGACATTAAACACGCCGATCCCGTCGAGCATAAAAAGCTGACCGGTTGCGATCCCGCACGCATCCTGGCGTTTGGTGATGAGCTCGCGCGTCGCAAGATTAAGGTTGTTATTCGCCATGTGGTGGTGCCGGGCATTACCGATACGGTTGAGGAGTGCGAGAAGCTCGGTCGTCTGATCGCTCCATGGCACAACGTGGTGGGCCTGGAAATGCTGCCGTATCACACGATGGGTGTCGTCAAGTACGAGCAATTGGGCATTCCCTATAAGCTCGAGGGCGTTCCACAGATGGATACCACGCGCATGCCCGAGCTGCGCAACGCCGTCATGATGGGCATGAAAAAGCGCCGCGCGGAACTCAAAAACGCTATCGGCTAGCGAGCCATTCTGCTCCCCAAGGGCACTCATTGGGGACAGACTTAAATGAGTGCCCCGGGCACCTAGTTGATTGCTAAAGAGCCCCGTCAAATTGCGGTGGAATAGTTCTTGTGTATCGGCTTATGCCGCCCAAATAGGAACTATTCCGCCGCAACTGCGTTTTGGGTGGAGATGCGCAACAGAATCGGTGTATTTACATAGAAACGCCTGTGGTTTCTTTAAAGACGCCTTAAACGCCGCTGAATATCTTTGGAAAGAAATGCCTGCTCGGTATTATGCTGCTCGTATATAAACGGTAGCAGTCAGGAGACCACGTGCGAAACAACGCATCGCGGGATGAGTATGTGCCGCAGCATAGCAGCTGTCTCTTATACACATCTGACGCTGCCGACGAATTAGAC
>CABSNS010000137.1:0-4177 GCA_902479105.1 uncultured Collinsella sp.
TCTAATTCGTCGGCAGCGTCAGATGTGTATAAGAGACAGGTTTAAGACCGTCGGCGTCGCCATGTTCAACATTACCGGCACCGGCAATCTCGACCGTATGGAGGGCTTTGCCGCAGCGGCCGACAAACATGGCTATGCCATCACCCTCACTAAAGTAGACGGGCATCCGTATACCCTCGAGAGCGCATCGTCGCGCATGAGCGCACTGCCGGTGGATGGCATGGTTGTGATTATGAACCGCATGCTGGCGGACTTTGGAACCTTCGAGCCGCTGCCCGGCATGCAGACGGTGCTCGTTACGATGTTGGAGCACCCGCTCTGTTCAACGGTCGATAACGACCAGTTCGATTGTTCGCGCCAGGTGGTCGAGTATTTGCTGGGGCAGGGACACAAGACTGTGCACTTTATCTCGTGTCCCGAGCGCTCGCTTTCGGGCATGCGGCGCGAGGAAGGCTGGCGTGAGACATTGCGTGCGCATGGCATTGAGCCCCCGCAGCTCGTGCGTGGCGACTGGACGGCGCAGAGTGGATATGCTGCCGGCCAGGCGCTTGCGGATGATCCGACCTGCACGGCCATTTATGCCTCCAACGATGCCATGGCATATGGCTGCATCCGTGGGCTCGAGTCGCGCGGGAAGTGCGTGCCCCAGGACGTGAGCGTGGTGGGTGTTGATGACAGCCTGGGCGATATCGTGCCCGATTGTCGCTTGACCACGGTGCGCTTTGACAACAAGCGCGTCGGCATGTGGGCGGTTGACAAGATTGCCGGCGCCGAGGGCGTTGAACCCGGTGTGGAGCACATGCTGTTTCCGGGCGTGCTCGTCGAGGGCGATACGGTGCGCGATGTACGCTAGGGCGCGGGTCTGTTTGGGTTTCCGCTAATTGTGTTCGATATTGTTTAAATTGGTTTAAAAACCGTTCACGGTCGAAAAGTGACCGTTCATAGCTCGAAATTACGTTTTGCGCTGTTCTTTTTTGTTTGAATGTTATTGTTTCTGTCATACACAACGCAGCGCGTATGCCCGGACGCGATGCTCTCCATTGGTTCATATGTGAAAGGAACGCAACATGGCAACCAAAGAAGAAATCTCGATGGTTGGATTCGAGATCGTCGCATACGCAGGTGACGCCCAGACCGATCTGCTTGCAGCGCTCGATGCTGCTCGCGAGGGTGACTTTGAGAAGGCCGAGCAGCTGCACAAGGATGCCAGCGATGCGCTCATCGGTGCCCACGACACGCAGACCAAGCTGCTTTCGCAGGAGGCCGGCGGTGGCGAGATGGAGATGACCTTCATCATGGCTCACGCTCAGGACACTCTCATGACCACTATGATCCTGGAGAAGCAGGCCCGCTTTACCATCGATGCCTACAAGCGCATTGCCGAGCTCGAGGCCAAGCTCGCCTAACGAGCCCTCACAACCAAGTCCCCTTCCAAAAGCTCTGCCGCTACCCGCGGCAGGGCTTTTTCTGTCCTCCTCCAAGTTGCGGTGAAATATAGTCATTGGGGACGTTCTTAAACGACTAGTCATTGGGGACAGTCTTGGTGCGCTCCGTTCGTCCTCCCGTTCGATTTTTGCTCGGTGGGTATACTTCCTTTCGCATTAAACGCCGGACTGAGGAGGTATCCAAATGCCGGATAACGGGTCAATACAAAAAAGAGGCGCGCACGAGATGGCTCATGGGCGTCCTGTCCAGATAACCGAGCACACGACGGTAACCGAGCTGCAGCCCAGTCTGTCCGATGTCGTGTGCGCAAACAAAAAGCTGCAGATTGGCTTTATCGTTGCGCTCGTGGTGCTGGCGCTGCTGTCGGGCTTTGTGGCTCGTCCGCATTTCGCCGATACCAAAACTTGGGACTCCACCATCGAGGTCATCGATCAAAAGAAAGGAAACGTACTGGCGCTCACGACCTCGTGCGTGGCGCTGTCTGCGGGCATTACCGCGCTGCCGGGTGATACGGGAACGCCGGTTGCCGAGCAGCTCGCGCAGCTTTCAGGCAACCTTGGTATCGTGCTTGCCGTGCTATACCTAGAGAAATATTTGCTCACGATTTTGTGGTCGGTTGGCCTGGGCATCTTAATCCCGTTTGCGTTGGCGCTCTTTGCGGTGTCGCTCGGCATTCACGGGCGCTGGAGCACGAGCGCTGTCCTGCGCCGTGTGGCGACGCGCGTGCTGGTGGTTGCCGTGATCGGCATGGCGCTCGTGCCCGCGAGCGTATGGGTGTCGCAGAAGGTCGATGAAACGTATCGCGTAAGTATTGAGCAAGCTGAGCAAAAGGCTGCGGACGCTGCGGACGCGGCCGACACCACGGACAAGTCAGCCGAGACCAGCTCAAAATCGAACAAGAAAAAATCCGAGGCCACGGAGTCCAAAAACGTGCTCGAGCAGTTGACTGATGGGGCATCGAGCCTTGTTACGTCGGTGACCAGCGGCGCCAAGCAGATGACCGATGAGATCGTGCGGCAGGTGACCGATCTGATTGAAGGCGTCATCGTGATGATCGTGACCTCGTGCGTTATCCCGCTGCTGGTGCTCGTGGCGTTTCTGTGGCTGGGCCACACCCTGCTGGGGATCGATATCTCTGGCCCGGCGAACTATTTGACGGGCCGTTTTCTGAGGGCTCCGTCCAAACATGCCAAGAAGAGCGGACAGTCTGAGTAGCTAAAACAGCTGTATATACCGGGGAATACCGCCGAAGGGGCGGTCGAGATGCGTTCTCGGCCGCCCTTTTTTTGTTGAACACATGGTCGCTGCGTCCGCGCCCGGCTCAAACGGTCAGCAATCATCCGTGAACGGTATTTGTTCAAAAAAGAACAAAGATAAACAAATAGTTGTTGCAGTTACTGTTCGAATGTGTTCAAATAAACATGAACAGTGAAGAACCGCACATTCAGATGCCCGGACCTGAACGCGATTCAACACTTCCAAACAGAAACTACGCACCTGCGTATCTCTCAAGGAGGATGTCATGAGGGTTGTAATCGCTTCCGATGCCGACGGTATGTCGATGAAGGAGTCCATCAAGGAGATGCTCATCGCCGACGGTCACGAGGTCGTCGACTATTCCGAGACCCCTGCCGCGGACTTTGTCGATTCCGCGACCGCCGTTGCCAAGGACCTGCTGGAGCACAAGGATTCCCAGGGCTTCGCATTCGATAAGTACGGCGTCGGCTCCTATATGGCCGCCGTCAAGATCAAGGGCATGGTCGTCGCCAACATTTCCGACGAGCGTTCCGCCTACATGACCCGCGAGCACAACGGCTCGCGCATGGTCACCATGGGCCCGGGCGTTGTGGGCACCGAGGTCGCCAAGAAGATCGCCCGCGAGTTCCTGCGCGCCCAGTACGCCGGCGGCCGTCACCAGATCCGTGTCGACATGCTCAACAAGATGGCCTAACGAGAGCCACCGAGAACTCGAACTTCTACCTCAACTTGTGAATTCAGACGAAAGGACGTTCTGATGAAGAAGACCATCGCAATCGGTTGCGACCATATCGTTACGGACGAGAAGATCTATCTGGCCGACCGCCTGGAGCAGGCTGGCTACAAGGTGCTCGACTGCGGTACCTACAGCCACACCCGTACGCACTATCCCATCTACGGTAAGGCCGTGGGCGAGGCTGTTGCCAGCGGCAAGGCCGACTTTGGCGTGGCCCTGTGCGGCACCGGCATCGGCATCACCAACGCCGTCAACAAGGTTCCCGGCGCCCGCTGCGCCCTGGTTCGCGACATGACCTCTGCCCTGTATGCCCGTCGCGAGCTCAACGCCAACATCGTGGGCTTTGGCGGCAAGATTACCGGCGAGTTCCTGATGGCCGATATCATGCTTGCCTTCCTGGAGGAGCCCTACGAGAAGACCCCCGAGCACGATGCCCTGATCGCCAAGATCGACGCCTGCAATAAGGCCGACGCCGAGGCTCAGGCTGACCCGCACTTCTTTGACGAGTTCCTCGAGAAGTGGGACCGCGGCGAATACCACGACTAGTGGGGTTACGCGGTTTTGCCAAACCGCGTAACGGGTCGACGCTGCGAAGCCATCTGGCGGGCAATCTGCCGCTCAGCTTCGACGGCATTACCAGAAGGTCAATGCCGTCTCGCTTCACGGCACCTTGCCTCGCCAGCTGGCTTCTCGCTGATGTCTGAGTGACCTGTGGGGTTACCGCTGTTGTTGCGAAGA
>CABSNS010000138.1:0-4161 GCA_902479105.1 uncultured Collinsella sp.
AGCACACGGTTCATACCCGTGGCGTCACTGGTTCGAATCCAGTCACCGCTACCATAGGTAACACGGTGGCTTCTCAATAGTATGTTGAGAGGCCACTATGGTATAAAGGCAAAGTCCCGTCCGGGGACGACCTGTTTAGAGGAGGGCTTTATGGCCAAAGAGAAGTTTGAGCGCACTAAGCCGCATGTTAACATCGGCACCATTGGTCACGTCGACCACGGCAAGACCACGCTGACCGCTGCCATCACCAAGGTTCTCTCCGAGACCGAGGGCTGCAAGGCTGACTTCACTGCGTTCGAGAACATCGACAAGGCTCCCGAGGAGCGCGAGCGCGGCATTACGATTTCCGTCTCCCACGTTGAGTACGAGACCGCTGCCCGTCACTACGCTCACGTTGACTGCCCGGGCCACGCTGACTACGTCAAGAACATGATCTCCGGTGCTGCTCAGATGGACGGCGCTATCCTGGTCATCGCCGCTACCGACGGCCCCATGGCTCAGACCCGCGAGCACATCCTGCTCGCCCGTCAGGTCGGCGTTCCCTACATCGTCGTCTTCCTGAACAAGTGCGACATGGTCGACGATGACGAGCTCATCGACCTCGTCGAGATGGAGACCCGTGAGCTCCTCTCCGAGTACGATTTCCCCGGCGACGACATCCCCGTCATCCGTGGTTCCGCTCTGGGCGCTCTCGAGGGCGACGCCAAGTGGATGGACGCTATCCGCGAGCTCATGAAGGCCGTCGACGAGTACATCCCGACGCCTGCTCGTAACAACGACCTCCCGTTCCTGATGGCCGTTGAGGACGTTATGACCATCTCCGGCCGTGGTACCGTTGCTACCGGCCGTGTCGAGCGCGGTGAGCTCAAGCTCAACGAGCCCGTCGAGATTGTCGGCATCAAGGATACCCAGAACACCGTCGTTACCGGTATCGAGATGTTCCGTAAGTCCATGGACTTCTGCGAGGCTGGCGACAACGTCGGTCTGCTGCTCCGCGGCATCAAGCGTGAGGACATCGAGCGCGGCCAGGTTCTCTGCAAGCCCGGTTCGGTTACCCCGCACACCAAGTTCACCGGCGAGATCTACGTTCTGACCAAGGAGGAGGGCGGCCGTCACACCCCGTTCTTCGATGGTTATCGTCCTCAGTTCTACTTCCGTACCACCGACGTTACCGGTACGGTCAAGCTCCCCGAGGGCACCGAGATGGCTATGCCTGGTGACCACATCACCATCGAGGGCGACCTCATCCACCCGATCGCCATGGAGGAGGGCCTGCGCTTCGCTATCCGCGAAGGTGGCCACACCGTCGGTTCGGGCATCGTCTCCACGATCATTGAGTAAATTAGCTCTTTGATATAGCTGACTTAGAGAACCCGGCACTTATATGGGTGCCGGGTTCTTTTCTGCAATGGATATTGAGCCGTTGCTGGTGTCGAGAGGATCGATAATGGTCCTGGATGCACCGTCGATTAGCTCTCGATGGCTTCATTGATGTGTTCCAAATATGAATGGATCCACCGAGAACCAATTGACTCGAGGTTTTCATTGACAGCACTTACGTGGAGCTGATAAAGTAACAACTCGTGCCCGTACGGGGCGGAAATGAAAGGTTCAGGATACATGCGTACTCTAGTTACTCTTGCGTGCACTGAGTGCAAGCGCCGCAACTATACGACCACCAAGAACAAGTCGACCATGCCTGATCGTATGGAGATCAAGAAGTATTGCCCCTGGTGCCGTCACCACACGCTGCACAAAGAGACTCGCTAGTCTCTAGTCACATACGCCAGTAGTTCAATTGGTAGAGCATCGGTCTCCAAAACCGAGTGTTGAGGGTTCGAGTCCTTCCTGGCGTGCCAGTCATTATTCCGTAAGCTCCCACTTGGGGGCTTACGGTTTACTCATGTATAAGCGCATTGCGCGGAGGTAACCCAAATGGCCAACAAGAAGAACAAGAAGAAGGCTCAGCAGCCGGCACCTGCCAACAAAGCTGCCGCCAACTCCAAGGTTGAGGCCAAGAAGGCCGTTGCCAAGAAGAGCGAGAAGGCTGCGAAGTCTAAGAAGAACGAGAAGCCTGGTTTCTTCGCCCGCACCAAGAAGTATTTCGCTTCGGTCAAGTCCGAGATGAAGCGTGTCACGTGGCCCGATAAGAAGGAGCTCGTGAACTACTCGGTTGTCGTTTGCGCTTCTCTGATCGTCGTCGGCGTCGTCATCGCTCTGCTCGATGCTGGCTTTGGCGAGGCTCTTGCTCTGTTCTCTGGATTGAGGGGCTAAACCATGTCTAAGCGTTGGTACGTCGTTCACACTTACTCTGGATACGAGAACCGCGTTAAGTCCGATCTCGAGCATCGCATCGAGACTATGGGCATGCAGGACCGTATCTTTGATATCGAGATTCCTATGGAGCGCGTCACCGAGATTAAAGAGGGTGGCAAGCGTGAGACCAAGGATTCCAAGATCTTCCCGGGTTATGTCCTGGTCCGCATGGAGATGGATGACGATGCTTGGACGTGTGTTCGTAACACGCCTGGCGTCACTGGTTTCCTAGGCGGCAACGGCAAGCCCGCTCCGCTTTCCCGCGACGAGTACAACAAGATGACTCGTCGTCCCGGTAAGGGCGATTCGCCCAAGCGCACCTCGGTTGATATTGAGGTCGGTACGTCCGTCCGCGTCACCGATGGCCCGCTTACCGACTTTGATGGCAAGGTCTCCGAGGTTAACACCGAGGCTGGCAAGCTCAAGGTCACGCTGATGATCTTTGGCCGCGAGACGCCGGTCGAGCTCGACTTTAACCAGGTCGCTGTCATCGCTTAAGTTTTCGTCCGTTCGCGCGAGCGTGCTTCTTCTGTGACTGCTCATCTCAGGAGTGCTTCTAACACGTGCGTGCTTACGATATAGCAAGTACTTCACACTCGTGATTCGAAAGGAATGACCATGGCTGAGAAGAAGGTTGCCAACGTCATTAAGCTCCAGATTCCTGCTGGTGCAGCTAACCCCGCTCCTCCCGTCGGCCCCGCCCTGGGCGCTGCTGGCGTGAACATCATGCAGTTCTGCCAGGCCTTTAACGCCGAGACGCAGGACAAGAAGGGTGACATCATCCCCGTTGAGATCTCTGTCTACGAGGACAAGTCCTTCTCCTTCATCACCAAGACCCCGCCGGCGGCTCACCTTATCAAGAAGGAGCTGAACCTCAAGTCTGGTTCCGCTAAGCCCCAGGCTGACAAGGTTGGTCAGCTCTCCCAGGAGCAGCTCACCAAGATCGCCGAGATCAAGATGCCGGACCTCAATGCCAACGACATTGACGCCGCCAAGAAGATCATCGCCGGTACCGCCCGTTCCATGGGCGTCACCATCGCTGAGTAGCGATTTCTTATGGTAACGACGGGTGCTCCGACCGGGGCGCCCGTTAAATGTGTGCAATAGGGCACACGATACGATGTGGGAGGGCTCACGCCCGTTTAACCACAGGAGGTAATGCACATGGCTAAGCATGGTAAGAGCTATAACGCCGCTGCCGAGAAGATCGACCGCGCCACGCTCTACACCCCCCTTCAGGCTGCCAAGCTCATCAAGGAGCTCGACACCGCCAAGTTCGACGAGACCGTCGAGGCCCACTTCCGTCTGGGCATCGATACTCGTAAGGCTGACCAGAACATCCGTGGTTCCATCTCCCTGCCCCACGGCACCGGCAAGACCGTTCGTGTTGCCGTCTTCGCCGAGGGCGAGAAGGCCCGTGAGGCTGAGGCTGCCGGCGCCGATATCATCGGTTCCGACGAGCTCGTCGGCCAGATTCAGAAGGGCGAGATCAACTTCGACGCCGCTATCGCTACGCCGAACATGATGGCCAAGGTTGGCCGCATCGGTAAGATCCTTGGTCCCCGTGGCCTCATGCCGAACCCCAAGCTCGGCACCGTGACCATGGACGTCGCCAAGATGGTCTCCGAGCTCAAGGCTGGCCGCGTTGAGTACCGCGCCGACCGCTACGGCATCTGCCACGTGCCCCTGGGCAAGAAGTCCTTCTCTGAGCAGCAGCTCGTCGAGAACTACGCTGCCCTGTACACCGAGATCCTGCGCGTCAAGCCCTCTTCTGCTAAGGGCAAGTACGTCAAGTCCATCTCCGTGTCTTCCACCATGGGCCCTGGCGTCAAGGTCGATCCCGCT
>CABSNS010000139.1:0-4139 GCA_902479105.1 uncultured Collinsella sp.
GGAAGAAGATGGTCGCGACCTCGGCGCGGGTGATGTTGTTCTGCGGGCGGACCTCACCGTTGCCGTAACCGACGATATAGGCGAAGTGATCCGTCGTGTTCAGACCGAGGGCATCGTCATCAGGAATCTCAACGGTGGGCGTAGAGGGAGTGGGCGTGTGCTTCCTTGCAAAGGTAGCGTGAATCGTGTGGTTATCCACCACATTTTCAAACGTGTACGTGCTCACCGCGCCGACGCTCTTGCCGTCCACCAGCACGTCCTTGATGCGATAGCCGGAATCGGGCGTGATGGTAAAGGTCTCGCTTTTGCCCTTGGGTACGGTGATCGTGCCCGCGGCGGGGGCGATCTTGCCGTGCTCGTCGGCGGTTGCGGTAATGACACGCACTTCATCGACCTTGACCTGCAACAGATGCGGTCCATGCGTCGCATTGGCGTTCCCAACACCGATACCGTTATTTGCACTGAGATAGAATGGCGTATCGGCCTTTTTGCCATTCACAACATGATAACCGAACACCACTACAAGATAGTAGTCATTATAGCCCGCATAGGAGCTGCCTTCATATCTTGCGTGTTCCGTCTTTGCAATGGGAATGGTATTATGCTCGCCGTCCACATATTGAATTTCCACATTGTTTGTTGCGGTAGAAAAGCGCTCCTGTTCTTCCTTGCTTCTCGGGCCGTTCAGAGTGTTCTTTCCGTCTCCGAGCGATACTTCGTCAAACCAGTAGTACTTAAAGTAAACGTAATCCTCGTCAGTGCCCTGCTTTTCCTTCAGCAGCGGGTGATCGACCTGAATACCGATCGAGTGCTCCTTGCCATCGCCGATGGTCACGGTGAAGGGCTGGTCGGCATCGACCAGCTTGGATTCCCCATCCACAAGGTAAGAGATTGTGGGCGCAAGGATTTCATACTTGCCGCCACCGGAAACAGCCGTTACTGCATCTTGGTCAGCTTTCAGATTCTTGGTAACGTCCAGAACCTCATCGTTTTCTTTGAGCTTCCAGCCACCGCCGGTCACATATTCATATCCGGGCTTCGGATCAACAGGAGTGCCGGAACCCTGTGCTGTGGGCAGTGCATACGCATCATTGAGTTCCCAGAATCCGGTCGTATTATCCAGCTGATACCCAAGCGGCTTGCCGTTCAGGTGCAGTTCTGTTTCATTGGTACCATCAAAGGTGATTTCGACCGGATAGGTTAAACACCCTTGTGCTTTCCCTGCACCTGAGTAATAACTATTGTAGGCCGACATAGTCGGCAAAACAATAATTCGCTTCGAATCACGCGAATAAACTTTGAACGCATCGCCTGAGTACTGGCTAATATCTTTATTCTTGACTACAATCTGAATAATAGGGTCTGCTGAACCATTATAATAGAACGCTTCTTTTTCAATCGTCTCCACACTCGCCGGAATAACAACCTTGGCATTCACATCAGGAGCAAAGCAATTCTTGAAGCATTGATAACCAATGGAAGTTAAGCTTTCCGGCAACGCAAATACAACACTTTCCGGAGAATCCACCAACCGAATAGACTCTACGTGTTTGCAATCTGTAAATACAGAAGAACCAAGCACCGTCAAAGTGTTCGGTAAGATAACATTTTCCAAGGATGTGCAATCACCAAACGCAAATTTACCGATGACCGTTACCTGAGTATTGGACAGGTCAACCGATGCCACCGGAGAGTGCATAAATGCCTGATTGTCGATCTTCTCCAGATTGGTTGCATTGCTGAAATCGACAGCAACCACTTTTTTCCCATTAAAAGCATCTTGACCGATACTTGTTACCAGCGTATCGTCAATTTCCGCCGGAATGGTAACGGAAAGGGTCTTATCCTTATTTTCGGCAAGCCAATCCGCATCAATGCCCGTGATCACGCCGTTAGCTTTATCAAAAATCAACTTACCCTCGGGAACAGCAATCGGCGTGTCCGCTGCCGCGGACGCGGCCAGCAGCATGGACGCAGCCTCCGCAGGAACGGCGGTTTCCCCCGCTTCCGCGCCTGCAACAGGCGTCAGTACAGCCTCGCCGTCTTCCGCTGCTTCGTCCGGCGCGTCTGCCGCCAGCATTCCGACAGGAAGCAAAGTCAGCACCATGGTGGCTGCCAGCAGCCATGTCAAAAACAACTTGCCGAACTTCTTCTCTCTCATAAAAAAATCCTCCCTCTTGTCCCTGTGGACCCGAGGAAGGAGAGTTCTCCGTCTTAGGCAGCCCGGCTGTCGTGCGGCTTGCGCCGTTTAGACCCGTGGCTTTGCGACACCGGCTTTCGCCGGCTATGCCTTTTTCTGTACGCTTTGCCCCACTTTCGCGAGCCGCACAGATCATTCGATTGATAAATTTATTATAGCACTCAAAAAATAATCTTCAAGCGGAATCCCGTCAAATTTTGTCGGCAGTAAAACTTTTAATACCTGTTGAGTTTTGTCACGTTTCAGAAATACCTTGCAGTTTAATCGGTTTTATGACAGAACAGGAGGGGCGGATCGCTCCGCCCCTGTCCTCTCTCAATCTCGTCTCTCTCGTTCACTTGCAGTACTGGCGCAGATCATAGCACAGGCGCTCGGCCTCCTGCTCGCCGCGGGCGACGATCGCCACGGCGTCGTTGCCGGAGATGCAGCCGAGCATATCGGGCAGCTTCATCGCGTCGATGGCCGCGCCCGCCGCATCGGCGAGCCCCGGCAGCGTCTTGAGCAGCACGACGATCCCCGCGTAGTCCACGCCCACGCTGCACTCATTCAAAATGAGCTTCAGGCGCTTCGTGTTGTCGATGTGGTCGGCTTTGCCGGACACGGCGTAGCGGCTGCGGCCGCCGCCGATCGGCTCCTTATAAAGGTACAGCTCCTTGATATCGCGCGAGACGGTCGTCTGCTTGCTCTCGATGCCGCACTCGGCGAGACGCGCGATGAGCTCCTCCTGCGTCTCGATATTGTACTTTTCGATCAGCTCCAGGATCTTCTCTTGTCGCTTGCTCTTCATGGCTCTCTCCCATTTTCCTCCGCCCGGCCAGCTGCCGGCGCGGATGAGCTCTTCTTTCTTCTCTCGTTCTGCGGTGGAATTTTTTACAGGTCGTCGCGGTTGACGGGGCAGGACATGCAGCGCGGGCCGCCGCGGCCGCGCGACAGCTCGGCAGACGGCACGGTCAACACGTCGAGGCCGTGCTTTGCGAGCAAGTCGTTCGTCACATAGTTGCGCTCATAGGTAATGACGCGGCCCGGCGCGATGCAGAGCGTGTTGGAGCCGTCGTTCCACTGCTCGCGCTGCGCGGCCATCAGGTCGCCGCCGCCGCAGCGGATCAGGTCGACCGCGGGCAGCTTGAGCTCGAGGGCCAGAATGTCCTTGAGCTCTTCCTTGATCGCGCCGAAGCGGAGCTCGCCGTGCTCGTCGAGCGTCATCTCATAAACGCTCAGCGGGCCCTCGATCTCGGGATGGATGGTGAACTTGTCGTAGTCGACCATCGTGAAAACCGTGTCGAGGTGCATGAACGCGCGCGTCTCGGGAATGTCGAAGGCGAGCACCTTCTTAAAGTCGGAGTTTTGCAGAAGATTGCGCGCAAACGTCTCCGCGCCGGAGACCGTCGTGCGCTCGGACAGGCCGACGGCCACGATGTCCTTCGACAGCACGAGCACGTCGCCGCCCTCGATGGAATAGCTGTCGGACAGGTCGTACCACATCTTGTTGTCCTGCGTGGCAAAGTCGCGGTTGTAGAGGAACATGTACTTTAAGAGCAGACTCTCGCGTTTGCGCGCAGGGGTATGCATGCGGTGGATGTTGATGCCCTCGCCCACGCAGGCGCCGGGGTCGCGGGTGAAGTACAGGTTCGGCATCGGGTCGGAGACGAACGGATAGTCGTCGTCGACTAAGTCCATCAGCGACGTCGGCTGCTTGGTGGCGACCTCGCAGCGCTTGATGCCCGCGATCATCTTCGTCACCATCTGCTTGGGCGGCATGTCGAGAAGAAGGCTCGTCATGCTCGCGCGCAGTCCCTTGGCGTGGATCTTACTGATGTTCAAAAAGTCGTTGACGAGCTGGATCTGGCGCGCGGGGTCGGCGATGGCCTTGGCGACCTCGTCGACATAGTAGATGCTGTCTCTTATACACATCTCCGAGCCCACGAGACTCCTGAGCATC
>CABSNS010000140.1:0-4127 GCA_902479105.1 uncultured Collinsella sp.
TGTATAAGAGACAGTGCCCAGATTACGCAAAATGTACTGCTAGTAGGTACATCTCCATACCCCTCTACAAAAACCTGTACCTTTTTGTGCAACAAAAAAAGCCGCTCAACCAGCGGCTTTTCTTATTTTGGCATGAAAAAAGGCGACCGCCCTTTATGGACGGTCGCCTTTGTTAATAGTTGTGCAACTTGCCTTAGGCGCGAGTCTTGATCTCCTCGGTCACCTTGGCAACAAACTCGTCAACGCTCATCTGAACGGTCTCGTTGGAGCGATCGCGGACGGAGATGTTGCCGGCCTCGACCTCCTTCTCGCCCAGGATGAGCATGTAGGGCACGCGGTCGATGCTGCGGGCCTCGCGGATCTTGTAGCCGATCTTCTCGTCGCGATCGTCGCAGACCACGCGAATGCCGGCCTCCTCCAGCTTGGCGCACACCTCGTGGGCGTAGTCACGGCTCTTCTCAGAGACAGGAAGCGCCTTGACCTGCACGGGAGCCAGCCAGGTGGGGAACTTGCCCGCAAAGTGCTCAATCAGAATACCGATGAAGCGCTCGATGGAGCCAAAGCATACGCGGTGCAGCATGATGGGGCGCTTCTTGGTGCCGTCGGCGTCCACGTACTCCAGGTCAAAGTTGAGCGGCATCTGAAAGTCGAGCTGCACGGTACCGCACTGCCAGGTACGGCCGAGCGAGTCCTCCAGGTGGAAATCGATCTTGGGGCCGTAGAAGGCGCCGTCGCCCTCGTTGACCTCGTAGTCCATGTGCAGCTGCTCCAGAGCGGTGCGCAGGCCCTCCTCGGCGCGAGCCCAGTCCTCGTCGGAACCCATGGAGTCCTCGGGGCGGGTGGAAAGCTCAACGTGGTACTTAAAGCCAAACTTTTGGTACACGGAGTCGATGAGGTTGACCACACCC
Source organism: uncultured Collinsella sp. (assembly GCA_902479105.1). Taxonomy (GTDB): domain Bacteria; phylum Actinomycetota; class Coriobacteriia; order Coriobacteriales; family Coriobacteriaceae; genus Collinsella. The sequence continues at coordinate 909 of CABSNS010000140.1, forward strand.
ACGATCTCGTCGGTCAGCTGGTCGGGACGCACAAACAGGTGGGCGTCGTCCTGGTTAAAGCAGCGCACACGGAACAGGCCGTGCAGGGCGCCGCGCAGCTCATGGCGGTGCACCAGGCCAATCTCGCCGGCGCGAATGGGCAGCTCGCGATAGGAGTGCGGCTTGGAGGCGTACACCAGCACGCCGCCCGGGCAGTTCATGGGCTTAATGCAGTACTCTTCGTCGTCGATGACGGTGGAGTACATGTTGTCCTTGTAGTGGTCCCAGTGGCCCGAGGTCTTCCACAGCTGCTTGTTCATGATGAGCGGCGTGGAAATCTCCACGTAGCCGGCCTTGTGGTGGATCTCGCGCCAGTAGTCCAGCAGCGTGTTCTTAAGGATCATGCCGTTGGGCAGGAAGAACGGGAAGCCGGGGGCCTCGTCGCGCATCATAAAGAGGTCCATCTCGCGGCCGATCTTGCGGTGATCGCGCTTCTTGGCCTCCTCCAGCATGTGCATGTGCTCGTCGAGCTCTTCCTTGGTGGCAAAGGCGACGCCGTTGATGCGGGTGAGCATCTTGTTGTCCTTGTCGCCCTTCCAGTAAGCGCCCGAGACACCGGTGAGCTTAAAGGCCTTCAGCGCCTTGGTGAAGCAGATGTGGGGGCCGACACACATGTCGATGTAGTCGCCCTGCTGATAGAAGGTGATGCGGGCGTCGTCGTCCAGGTCGTTAATGTGCTCGACCTTGTACTTCTCGCCGCGCTCCTCCATAAGGGCGATGGCCTCGGCACGGGGCTTCTCAAAGACGGTGAACTTGAGGTTCTCCTTGACGATCTTTTTCATCTCGGCCTCGATCGCGGGGAAGTCGTCCTCGCTGATCTTGACGCCCTCGGGCAGGTCGACGTCGTAGTAGAAGCCGTTGTCGGTCGCGGGGCCGTAGGCAAAGTCGGCCTCGGGGTACAGGCGCTTGATGGCCTGCGCCATGATGTGCGCAGCGGAGTGACGGATGACGTGCGTGACCTCGTCCTGCGGGAGCTCGGCCACCGAACCGTCATTGTAGAGTGCCTTCATGGGTATGTTTTCTCCTCTCGGATGCCTGATGCAAGTGCGTGCGATGCGCTCGGCGTTTTTGACTTGCATCATTATAGGCAGGTTGCCTTGGTATACAAGCGCCCGCCGCACCTTAATGGCACGGCGGGCGTTTTTCTACGCATGCTTCATCGTGTGGGCGCGAGGTGTGGGGCGCGCGTGGCTTGCGGTGTGCCCGGGGCTTGCGGCCGGCCCGGCGATGGATGCGTTACTGGATGCGAGTTCGGCAGTAGGGGCAGACCTTCCAGTGCGCATCGAGCGGGCGATGGCAGCTGGGGCACACGTTGCGAACCTGGGTATCGCACACCGGGCAGACAACGAAGTCTTTCTCGATGGGCGCGCCGCACTGCGGGCAGGTGCCGTACTGGGCAAGCTGGCGCTCACGCAGGGCCATGTCCAGCTCCTGCTCCTCGCGGTCGGACGCATAGGAGTGCGGGCGCAGAACCAGGTAGGCAATGAGGCCTACAAACGGGATGAGGGCGATGATGCCCCATGCCACGTAGGCGCTGGCGCCGCGGCGGCGAGCGTCGATGAACACATAGACGACCGACAGCACATACAGGGCGATGATAAAGCCAACAAAGGCATAGACGACGCCCATAAGCTGCGGCGACATGAGCTCGGAGATGTACTTGGACATTACGGGTACCTTTCGGAATATTAACAGTTCGGTCAAGTTTACCACGGGGTTTGTTTATATGGGACCACGGCTAGGGGCGAGGCTGGCGCGGACACAAACATCTCAATCTGTAACAGGTGAGAGCGGAATCCGGGGCTAGATGTTACAGATCAAGATGAACGGTGAGCCCTCCGTTAAATATCTCAATCTGTAACAACTAGGGGTCAGAAACCCTTCTATCTGTTACAGATCAAGACAAAGGAAATGTCCAATCTCAGTATCTCAATCCGTAACAACAACTCGTCAAAAACAGGTCTAACCGTTACAGATTTAGACATTCGAAACCGACTGATAGGTTCATCTAAATCTGTAACATCTTGTACCTCAAAACGGTCCGGAAATGTTACAGATCGAGACAGAAAATCTCTCCCTGACTTTAAATCTCAATCTGTAACACATAGGACCAATTTCCCCCTCTTGCTGTTACAGATCGAGACAAACGGAGAGGCCGGCTGGCAAACGTCTCGATCTGTAACATCTGGAACCCAGTTCTTCTGTTTACCGTTACAGATTGAGACAAATCTCGGACACCAAAGGTGGCAGACGAGGTTGTCGACGTTGCCGAATCTCCCCTCCCCTGCCGTTGGCGGGTGTTGCGGGGCTGTTCGCCGCATTGCCGCTGCACTGGGGGTGTGCAGACCGTAGGATAGTCCTATTGACAGCCTGTCAACTCGTCAGGGAGGCACCGTGGCAGAAACGTTTGATATCGCGATTGTGGGCGCGGGCATCACGGGATGCGCCATCGCACGGCAACTCGCGCGGTTTGACCTGTCCATTTGCGTGGTCGAGGCGGCCAACGACATCGCGCTGGGGGCTTCGAAGGCCAACGGCGGCCTGGTGCACGCCGGCTACGATCCGGCACCGGGCACCGTAAAGGCGCAGGTCAACGCTCGCGGCTGCGAGCTGTATGGCACCTGGGCCCAGGAGCTAGGCTTTTTGTTCCGCCGTACCGGCTCGATGGTGCTGGGGTTTAACGACGAAGACCGCGCACACCTGGAGAAGCTGCGCAGCAACGGCCTAGCCAACGGCGTGCCCGAGCTGTCGATTATCGGCCCCGAGCGCATCCACGAGCTGGAACCGCGTGCGAGTGCCAAGGCGACGTGCGCGCTGTGGTGTCCCTCGACCGGTTTTGTCGATCCGTTTGAAGTGGCCATTGCCGCGCTGGAGAACGCCGTGGCCAACGGCGTGACATTTATGCGCTCCGCCCCTGTGGAGGCGATTGAGGTTGCTGGCTCGGGCGACGATGCGCACTTTACGCTGGCCACACCTGCCGGCGATGTGCGCTGCCGCTATCTGATCAACGCCGCGGGCAACGGCGCAGCAGACATCTCGCATATGGCGGGGGCCGAGGAGTTCCAGATGGTCTGGCGCCAGGGCAACATTGTGGTGCTGGACAAGGAGCCGCGTGCGCTCATGCCGCTCTACCTGTCTCTTATACACATCTCCGAGCCCACGAGACTCCTGAGCATCTCG
>CABSNS010000141.1:0-4064 GCA_902479105.1 uncultured Collinsella sp.
CACCGTCTAATTCGTCGGCAGCGTCAGATGTGTATAAGAGACAGGTCGACGATCACGCAGAGGTTATCGAGCTGCTGGTTGCCGGCAAACATGGCGGCCTCCCAGACCTGGCCCTCCTCGCTCTCGCCATCGCCCAGCAGGGCGTACGTGCGGTAAGTATCGCCCCAGTGCTTGGCGGCAACGGCCATACCCACGGCGGCGGAGATACCCTGGCCGAGCGAGCCGGTGGACATGTCGACGCCCGGGGTGTCGTTCATGTTGGGATGACCCTGCAGGTGGCTGCCGATATGGCGCAGCGTCTCGAGATCCTCCTTGGGGAAGAACCCACGCTCGGCGAGCACGGCGTACAGGCCCGGAGCGCAATGGCCCTTGGAGAGCACAAAACGGTCGCGATCGGCGTTGCGGGGATCGGCCGGGTCGACGTTCATTTCCTCAAAGTACAGATAGGTCATGATGTCGGCAGCGCCGAGCGAACCGCCCGGATGGCCGGACTTGGCAGCGTGCACGCCGGTGACGATGCCCTTCCTTACCTCGTTGGCAACCTTTTTGAGCTCTTCGTCGCTCATTGTGCCTTCCTTTCATCCTCATTAGACAAAATGCGCACGGCACCGAAGGTAATCCCAACACAGCCGCAATGCACGTACGTCATTCATTATGCTGGAAACTGATGGCTTTACCAGAGTTTTTATCATTATTTGAACAATTTAGCAGGCAGAACCGCTGATGAAACGGTTTATCAATGTGAACGTCTTTTGGATGGAACGCGGCCGACCCTACGCGCTAATGTCCTTGAATCCCTCGCCGAAGGCTTCCGTAACGTCAGCGACCGTCACAATGGCGTGAGGATCGCGCTCTCGCACGATCGTCTTGAGGGTATTGAGCTCTCGACGGCTCACGATGACCATAATCACCGGCTTCTCGGCACCCGAATACATGCCAGTCGCCTTAAACTTGGTACAACCACGACCCAGGCCATACATGATATCGGCAGCGATATCAGGGAACTTGTCCGAGATGATGAGTACCATACGGCGTTTGTTGCCACCATCGACCACGGCATCGATCACGTAGCCGCTAATGACCATCGAAAGACCTGCATACAGTGCGTTTTCGATTGAAAAGACCGGAGCCGACAACGCGCATACGGCAACATCGATCGCCATGACGGTCGAGCCCACGGGCAGTGAGGTATTACGCGAGATGATTTGGCCAATCGTGTCCGAGCCGCCGGTGTTGGCACCGGCGCGCAACACCATGCCGTAACCGATGCCCGTAATAATGCCGCCCCACATGGCAGGGAGCATCAGGTCCGCATCCGCCAGAGGTGCTACAAACGGGGCGAACAGATCGGTAAAGAAGCCCAGCAGCACAAAGCCCGTCGCGGTCTGCACCACGTAGAACATGCCGCCCTCGCGCATAACGACCAGCAACAGCAAGGCGTTCATCACAATCGTCTGAATACCAACGGGAAGCGATAGGCCACGCGATGCGCCGACCGCCTGGATAATGGTGGCAAGGCCCGTAACGCCACCGGCAGCAAGGCCGTTGGGAATCAAAAACAGGTCGGTCGCAATAGCGGCCAAGGCACACCCCAACATGATCTGGGGCAGGTCGTGAAAGAAGTTCATCGAAAGAATGCGCTTGATGTCCAGACGATATGCCATGCTGCCTCCCTCAAAAAAGCGCACCCCATCGGATGCGCTTTGAACTTCTTCTTGTATTCGATTCTACCGATTCGCCGGACAAAAACCACCCCTGCGCAGGGTTTATTCTGGATACAAACCCGTCCAACCGTTGGGCTTGGCATCGGCTTGAAGCCACCCGATGTTTTAGACCTCCGAGCCTTCTGCATCGGCGTTGCCGGTGGCCCAGCGATGATAGCCAATAACAAACGGGTCCAGGTCGCCATCGTCAAGAACTGCCTCGACGTTGCTGGTCTCCACGCCCGTGCGTAGGTCCTTGACCATCTGGTACGGGTAGAGCACGTAGCTGCGGATCTGGTTGCCAAAACCAATCGTGGTCTTGGGTCCGCGAATCTCATCGAGCGCCTCGGCACGCTTCTCGAGCTCAATCTCGTACAGGCGAGCCTTGAGGATCTGCATGCACGCGGCCTTGTTCTGGATCTGGCTGCGCTCGTTTTGGCAGGTGACCACAATGCCGCTGGGGAAATGCGTCACGCGCACGGCGGAGTCGGTGGTGTTGACGCCCTGACCGCCCGGGCCGCTCGCGTGGTACACGTCCACGCGGATGTCATCGGGACTGATCTCGATGTCGATATCATCGGGTAGCACGGGGATGACCTCGACGCCGGCAAACGTGGTCTGACGGCGCTTCTTGTCGTCGGTGGGGCTAATGCGAACCAAGCGGTGGACGCCGGCCTCGGCGCGCAGCATGCCAAATGCGTCCTTGCCCTCGACGGTAAATGTCGCGCGGTCAATGCCGATGACCTCGGCCGCGGGACAGTCGTTGATGGTGACCTTCCAGCCGCGACGCTGGCAGTACTTCATGTACATCTTAAAGAGCATGAAGGTCCAGTCCTGGGCCTCCAGACCACCCTGTCCGGGCTTGATGGTCACAATGGCATCGCCGTGATCGAACTCACCGGTAAACCAGCTCGAAAGCTCAAGCTCATCGATGGCCCGGGCCAGGCGCTCAGCCGTGGCTGTAGCCTCCTCGCGAAGGGCGACGGCGTCGGGGTCATCCCCCATCTCCTCGGCAAGCTCCAGCGCAGCGCGGGCATCGGAAAGCTCGCCGCGCGCGGTGTCCACGGCAGCGATATCTTCCTTGGTACGCGCGATCTCCTCCATGGTGGCACGGGCGGCGTCGGCGTCATCCCAAAAGCCAGGGGCAACACTTTTGGCCTCGAGCTCGGTCACGCGCGTGCGCTTTTCGTCCAGGTGGAGATACGACTCGACCTCACCGAGCCGGTCCGCGAACGCGTCCAGCTCGGCGGGCGTTACCTCTAAAGCCTCAGCCATTAACGATTCCTGCCGTGGCAGTACTTAAACTTCTTGCCGCTACCGCAGGGGCACGGGTCGTTGCGGCCCACGTTGACGTACGGATCGTCGCTCTCGGACTTGCGATAGGTGGTCACCTTGCCACCGTTGTTGACGGCAGCCGGACCACCCTGGACAGCCGTGCGGGCCTGCACCTGCGCCTGCTTGCGCAGCACCGAGTCGCCGTTGTCACCATCGACCTCGGCAGGACCGGAGAAGCGCGCACCCTCGATCGCGGGCTCCTCCTTGTGCTCCACGGCACGCGGGGCAGCCTTGATCTCGATGCGCAGAACCGTGCGCAGGTAATCCTCATACATGGTATCGACGAGTATCTGGAACGCGCCGTAGGCCTCGGTCTTGTACTCAACCAGCGGGTCGCGCTGGCCAAAGCCGCGCAGGCCGATGCCGGTCTTGAGGTAGTCCATCTCCTGCAGGTAGTTCATCCAGCGGGTATCGATGACGCGCAGCATGACCTGGGTATTGAGCTCGCGCATCAGGTCCTCGCCCAGACGCTCGGCCTTCATGTTGTAGCACTTCTCAACATAGGCCAAGACATCGGCAGCCAGGGCCTCATAATCCTCGTCGGGGAACTTCGGCGTATCGATGTGGCCGGTGAGCTCCACAACCCACTTGCGCAGGCCCTCCAGGTCGCGCTCGCCCTCGTGGCTGTCCTTGGTGCAGAACTCCTGCACGCAGCGGTACACGGTATCGTGCATGACCTCGGTGATGTGATCAGTCAGGTCCTTGCCGTCCAGAATCTTATTGCGCTCGGCGTAGATGACCTGGCGCTGCTTGTTCATGACGTCGTCGTACTCAAGGACGCTCTTACGCATGGAGAAGTTGATGCTCTCGACCTTGTGCTGGGCGCTCTCGACGGCCTTGGAGATGATCTTGTGCTGGATGGGCATGTCGTCACCCATGTCGGCCGTGACCATCATCTTGGAGACGCGGTCCATCTTGTCGCCGCCGAACAGGCGCATGAGGTCGTCCTCGAGCGACAGGTAGAACTGGGTCTCGCCCGGATCGCCCTGACGTCCGGAGCGGCCGCGCAGCTGGTTGTCGATACGG
>CABSNS010000142.1:0-4057 GCA_902479105.1 uncultured Collinsella sp.
GCACAACCGCGAGGTTATCGAGCGCATGCTTACTGCCAATGAGCTGGTGTTTGAGGGGCTCTTTTGCGCCGCGCCGCACGTCTTTGTATGCGCCGACCATCCGCTGGCGGCCCGCTCCAGTGTGACGCTCGAGGACTTGGAAGACTACCCGTTCCTGTCCTACGAGCAGGGCAGCTACAACTCGTTTTACTATTCCGAGGAGCTGACCTCGACGTTCGAGCGTCGCAAAAATATCCGCGTGCGCGACCGTGCGACGTTGTTCAATTTGGCCATGGGCCTCAACGGCTACACGGTATGCTCGGGCGTGATCAGCCACGAGCTCAACGGCCCCGGCATTATCTCGATTCCGCTCGACGTGGACGAGTACATGGAGATTGGCATCATCACGCGCAAGAACACGACGCTTACGCGCTACGGTCGGGCCTATATCGACGCGATTCGTCAGCATATCTAGGCTGCTGTGCTCCGCACGGTTCAAGTCTCTTTATGACAGTCCAGACTGATATAGGAAACATCTATATCAAACTGTTATAAACGTATATTTTACGATGGTCATATGAGCGCTCATACTCTGTCCCAGTAAAGCAACCAATGCAAAGGGAGATATCTATGAGCACTTCGATTCAACCGAACGCGCCGTTTCGCGCCGATATCGTCGGCAGCTTTCTTCGTCCGCAGGCTGTAAAGGACGCCCGTGCCGCCTATGTCGCGGGTAAACTCGACGCTTCCGGCCTTAAGGCCGTCGAGGACGATGCCATTCGCGATTTGGTGGCCAAGCAGAAGGCCGCCGGCCTGCAGGTGATCACCGATGGCGAGTTCCGCCGCAGCTACTGGCACCTCGATTTTATGTGGGGCCTTAACGGCATTGAGCGCCGCACCTCACGCACGGGTTATATGTTCCATGATGAGGAGACGACGGCCGACACCGCCGTGGTTACTGGTCCCATTAGCGGCGAGAACCACCCGTTCGTCGAGCATTTTAAGTTCGTCAAGGCGCTTGAGGGGGAGGGCCAGGTCGCACGCCAGACCATTCCGGCGCCGATCCAGACGTTCTCTGAGGTCACGCTCGATCGCTGCGACGGCCAGCAGGAGAGCCTGCGCGCTGTCTATAAGACCGATGAGGAACTTGCCGACGCCATTGCGGCCGCTTATCGCACGGTGATCGCCGACCTGTACGCAGCAGGCTGCCGCAACATCCAATTTGATGACTGCACCTGGGGCATCTATTGCGATACCGACTTTGTGTCCAAGACCGGCATGAGCCCGGTTGACCTGCAAAAGGTGAGCGAGCTGGGCGTGGCGCTCAACAATGCCGCCATCGCGGGCAAGCCCGACGATCTGGTTATCAACACGCACGTGTGCCGCGGCAACTATCACTCCACGTATGCCTTCGAGGGTGGTTACGATCCCATTGCGCCGTACCTGTTCGTACATGAGAACGTTGACGCGTTCTACCTTGAGTTCGATACGCCACGCGCCGGTGGCTTTGAGCCGCTCAAGTACGTTGCTCCCGGCAAGAAGGTCGTGCTGGGTCTGGTGACCACCAAGGCGGCTGAGCTTGAGGACGAGGACGTTATCGTCGAACGTATCCACGAGGCCGCAAAGTATGTGCCGCTCGAGAACCTGTACCTGTCGCCCCAGTGCGGCTTTGCCAGCTGCGAGATTGGCAACAAGCTGACCGAGGACGAACAGTGGGCAAAGATCGCGCTGGTCAAGCGCATTGCCGAGCGCGTTTGGAAGTAACGCTACCGCTTGCAGGTGACGGCGCGCGCGAGACATGACGTATCACGTACAATGGTCCGGATCGTATCGTTCGGGCAGGTTATCCGATATGCCTGATCGCCCTTCCATCATGAAAGGACTTCCATGTCCCAATCCTCGACGCCCGCCGTCACCGATGCCATCTACGATGCATCATCGCTCGGCCGCCCGCGCATGTTCGTGTTGGGTTTGCAACACATGTTTGCGATGTTCGGAGCCACGGTGCTCGTGCCCGTGCTCACCGGCCTTTCCGTTTCGGCGACGCTTCTGTTCGCCGGCATCGGCACGCTGCTGTTTCATTTTCTATCGCGTGGTAAGGTGCCCGCGTTTCTGGGCTCGTCGTTTGCCTTTATCGCGGGTTATGCCGCCATTGCACCCAACGGCGAGGCCGAGCTTTTGCCCTACGCTTGCCTGGGCGTTGCCTGCGCCGGCCTGCTCTATCCGGTGCTGGCGGCGCTGTTCCGCGCATTTGGCGCCAAACGTGTCATGCGCTTCTTTCCGCCGGTGGTGACCGGCCCCATCGTCATTTCCATCGGCCTGATCCTAGCGAGCTCTGCCATTGCCAACTGTCAGACCAACTGGCTTGTCGCCGTTATCGCTGTGGCCGTGATCATCATCTGCAACATCTGGGGCCGCGGCATGGTCAAGATCGTGCCGATTCTGCTGGGCGTGGTGGTGAGCTATGCCGTTGCGGCTGCGTTGGGTGAGGTCGACTTCTCTGGCGTCGCAGCTGCCCCCTGGGTTGGCTTGCCCGTCGTGTGGGACAACACCGTGTTTGCGCTCTTTGGACCGCAGTTCGATAGCGGTCTTGCCACGACGGCCATCATCACCATCATGCCGCTGGCCTTTGCAACTATGATCGAGCATATCGGCGATATCTCCGCCATTGGCTCTACCTGCGAACGCAATTACATTGCCGATCCCGGTCTGCACCGTACCTTGCTCGGCGATGGCCTGGCGACCATCTTGGCATCGCTTTTTGGCGCCCCCGCCAATACGACGTATGGCGAGAACACCGGCGTGCTTGCCCTGACGCGCGTGTTCGACCCGCGCGTGATTCGCATTGCCGCCTGCTGCGCCATCGTGCTTTCGTTCTGCCCCAAGTTTGCTGCTGTGATCGCTGCTATGCCGGCGTGTGTAATCGGCGGCGTGTCGCTCGTGCTCTACGGCATGATCAGTGCCGTGGGCGTTCGCAACCTTATCGAAAACCAGGTCGATTTCCAGAACAACCGCAATGTGCTGGTTGCGGCTTTGGTGCTCGTGCTTTCGCTCGGCATTGCCTACAGTTCCGCCGGTGCCATCGTGCTGGAGCTGGGCGGCGTGACGATTTCGCTTTCGGGCCTTGCCGTGGGCTCGCTGGTGGGCATTGTGCTCAACGCCATCCTGCCCGGTAATGACTTTGAGTTCGATACTTCCGAGCTTGAGGAGACTGTCGAATAGTAGCTGCGTTCAGCCAAATTAAAAATGGCGTCCATGCGTATGTACGCGTGGACGCCATTTTTAATGCGTCAGTATCCAGTGGATGCCGCGCGCCATGCGCAGGTCAGTTTGGGCAAAGTGATTGCCGGGGTTGAGCTCCAGCGTTGTTGGAATGTCACGCTCGATAAGCAGCTCTTCCATCGCGTGCGTATCGTCGAGTACGTGCCGCATCATGCGGTTGGGCGTCTTGGTTTCCTTTTTACCGAGCGACAGATAGGCGGCGTCGGGCGTAGCCGTCATCGTGCGCTCGCGCGCGTAGTCGATAAAGCCGGGGAACCATAACGACCCCGATGCACTCGCTGCGCGCTCAAAGACATCTGTTTGCCAAAGTGCCCACAGTGCAAAAAGACCCGCCAACGAGTAGCCGGCAACGCCGCGCCAGGCGGGCGGTTGCGGGAGCGATGATTCGGCCTGGGGGATTATCTGCTTCAACAACTCGTCAAGAAAACCAGCGGCCTGTCCGCCAAAGGGCTCGGCATCTCGTATAGTTCCGTCGCATTCCCAGGGGCTCAGCTCTCGATTCCAATCGAGCCCTCCAATGGCGACAAGGGTGAACGGCGGGCAATCGAGCTCTCGGCAGCGCTCGTAGACTTCACTACCGTCGCCCATAACCACGGGGAGGTAGATGACGGGCGCGCCTTCCGCACACTCTGAATAAACGGTTATCTGCTTATGATGCGCTTCCAAGGCAGGCTTCTCTCGGTGTTGTGATATTGACAGCCTTAATTGTCGCACGCTGACACGGGGGCAGACGCTAAAAGAAAGGCGCGGAGCCGCTCGATGCGATTCCGCGCCTTGTTGTTTTGCTTTAGCAGAC
>CABSNS010000143.1:0-4040 GCA_902479105.1 uncultured Collinsella sp.
GTCGGCAGCGTCAGATGTGTATAAGAGACAGCCGTGGTGCATGACGCCCTTGTGGCGGGTGGCACCGAGGACGGCGGCCTGGTCGATTCGCTGGTCTGTGACGGTATCGTCGGCGGTTTGGGCGCCATCTTTGGCTTTGTGCCTCAGATGTTCCTGCTGTTCGTCATGCTGTCTTTCCTGGAGGACTGCGGCTACATGGCCCGTGTCGCCTTCATCATGGACCGCGTGTTCCGCCGCTTTGGCCTGTCCGGTAAGTCCTTTATCCCCATGCTCGTGTCCTCGGGCTGCGGCGTCCCCGGCGTCATGGCCACCAAGACCATCGAGAACGAGAAGGACCGCCGCATGACGGTCATGACCACCACGTTCATTCCCTGTGGCGCTAAGCTGCCGATCATCGCCCTGCTCATGGGTTCCATCATCGGCGATTCTTCCACCACCGCCGCGTGGATCAGCCCGCTCTTCTACTTCCTGGGCGTCTTTGCCGTCATCGCCTCGGGTCTCATGCTCAAGAAGACCAAGCTCTTCGCCGGCCGCCCGACGCCGTTCGTTATGGAGCTTCCCGCCTACCACTTCCCGGCGATCCGCTCTTGGGCACTGCACGTGTGGGAGCGCTGCTGGGCCTTTATTAAGAAGGCCGGCACGGTCATCTTCGCGTCCACCGTCGTGGTTTGGTTCCTCTCCAACTTTGGTAGCTACAACGGTTCCTTTGGCTTCCTGCCTGCGATGGACGGCATCCCCGAGGAGTTCATGGACTACTCCGTGCTTGCCATGCTCGGCAACCTGGTCGCTTGGATCTTCGCCCCGCTCGGCTTTAGCACCTGGCAGGCTACCGCGCTGACTGTCTCTGGCCTTGTCGCTAAGGAGAACGTCGTCGCCACCGCCGGTTCGCTGCTGTCCGTTGCCGACGCTGCCGAGACCGACCCGAGCCTGTGGACCGCGTTTGCCAGCATGTTCCCGACTATGGGCGCCTGCGTTGCCTTTGGCGCTTTCAACCTGCTGTGCGCCCCGTGCTTTGCCGCCATGGGCACCATCCGCAACCAGATGGACTCCGGCAAGTGGACCGCGATTGCCATCGGCTACGAGTGCGCCTTCGCTTGGGTGATCGGCCTGTTCATCAACCAGTTCTACAACCTGCTTGTCCTTGGCCAGTTTGGTATTTGGACGGTTGTAGCCATCGTTCTGCTGGTTGCGATGCTCTTCCAGATCTTCCGTCCCATGCCCAAACATGCATGGACCGACGAGGATGAGACCAACACTGCTTCCGCCGCAGTTTCCGCTTAAGTCCGAATAAGGATTAACCCCTTTCCACGAGCCCGGGTGTCCCAGCGACACTCGGGCTTTTTGTGCATGGGAGACAGATTACTTTGTCCCAGAAGTTAAGATGTGGCGTTTCCGCAGATAAAACCGACCAAAATAAACCTGTCCCTTTTTGGTAGGTGGAGAATGGGGTAAAGTAAGTGGTGGTTAACTAGAGGAGGCTTGCTATGGCACCTATCGATATTGTTGTACTGGCTGTTATCGGCGTTGCGTTTGTCGCCGTGTGCGTGCGCATCTACCGCAAGGGCACCTGCGCCGACTGCGCTCAGGGTGGCGTTTGCACGGGGCATTGCTCCAACAAAAAGACGTGCGCTGCACTTAAGGGCGTAGACAAAATCGCCGAAGACTTGGGTCGCGGTATCAAATAAGGTCCGGACATCCAAGCGCTCCGCGGGCATCCGTTCGCGGGGCGCTTTGTGCATTTGAGGGAGAGCACGGCGAGTCGAAGAGTATTTTTGGGGTATCGTTAACTGGACTATTAATTGGCAACTTATCTATAACGGAGTAACCGCATGAGCGCTCGCGTAACCATGAAGGACATAGCCGCCGAGCTTGGCGTTTCCATCAATACCGTGCACAAGGCCCTGACGGGAAAGGCCGGCGTGAGCGAATCCGTGCGCGCCAAGGTGAACGCTAAGGCCGAGGCCATGGGCTATCACCGCAACACAAGTGCCTCAAACCTGCGTCGCAAGGACATCAATCTGATGTTTTGCCTGCCCCGCGCATCGCGCGAGGGAGCGTACTTTTTCCGTTACCTGTGGGAAGGCTGCAATCGCTTTGAACAGGAGGTCATCGACCAGGGCATTACGGTTGAGCGCGTTGAATTTGGCGTGGGCGGCTACGCCGATGCGCTCGAGCAAATCGACGAGCGTCTGCAGGTGGGCGAGAAGATTGATGGCTTGCTCGCCTATGCGCCGGGCGACGATCGTGCGACTGAGCTTTTGGGGCAGATCGCCGAGGCGGGCGTGACGATTGAGCTTGTCGACGGCGACCGTCCGCATTTGAATCGTTTGGGTGCGAGCTTGGCCGATTATTCGACGGCAGGCAGCCTTATGGCCGAGCAGGCGGCAAACCTGGTCCATGCTTCTGGGACCGACGCCCGCGTGCTCCTTTTGACAGGCGACCCATATACCGATTCGCACTATCTAACCGCCCGCGCCTTCCACAATTACCTGCGCGAACGTGATATTCCATGGCAGGTTGAGGATCTTGCAGGTGCCCATGCGCAAGTCAAACAACTCGAGCATGAGCTCGAAAAGCGCTTGAGTGCGCCGGACGCCCCCGAACTTATCTGTAGCGTTTTTGCCGTTGGTTCCGAAGTGGTTGCCGACGCGCTCGTTTCGACCGACAAGGCCGGTCAGGTCATGGTGATCGGCAACGACCTGTTTCCCGAAAGTGCTCTGGCCTTGCGCCGCGGTATCTTTACCAATATTGTCTATAAGGACCCGACGAGCCTGGCGTATCGCGGCGCTAAGACGCTAGGCGATTATCTGCTGTGGGGAAGGACCCCGACGGTGCCCGTCCAGAAGGGCGCCGTCGAGATGGTATTTGCCAGCAATGTCGATCGCTACTGCGAACTTGCGGGTATTTAGCCGATTGAGCAGGTACCCCCTCTTGCGACGTGCATTTTTGGGAGTATTCAGCATTGGCATGCCCTGAATGAGGTGCAGAACGACTGTTTTAAGTGCCCCCGATGGCGTAATTTGCCATCGGGGGCACTTTTTATGCCGATCGGGCGCTATCTGCGTTCCAAACGGGGCGCCGAGGACGGCGCGCGGCGCGCTTCGATGCTGAATACTTCCAAAAATGTACGTCGGGACATGACCCACCTGAGCAAAAGCGCTCAAGTTCGGTGTTCGGGGACGCCAACCAGTCCGCAATACATGCAAGTCACATCTCCAGCAACCGTTGAACGGGCAAAATCTACCGTTCACCCCGTGGTGGTTAGGTGAACGTTCACCTTTTGAGGTGCAATGGATTAGTATAGTGAACGTTCACCTAAAGGATAACGAGCGCGCCATGCGCCCGCCTTGCCAGCAAAGGGGCTGTTTGATGAAAAACTTTATGGACGATCAGGATTTCCTGCTGAGCACCAAGACCGGCGAGGAGCTGTTCCACAACTTTGCCGAGGGCATGCCCATCGTCGACTACCACTGCCACATTTCTCCCAAGGAGATCTGGGACGACAAGCGTTTTGAGAACATCACCGAGGTTTGGCTGGGCGGTGACCACTACAAGTGGCGCCTGATGCGTGCAAACGGCGTTGACGAGCGCTTCATTACCGGCGATGCCCCTGCTCGTGAGAAGTTCCAGAAGTGGGCCGAGACCCTGGGCCGTTGTGTGGGCAACCCCGTCTTTGAGTGGAGCCACCTGGAGCTTAAGCGTTACTTTGGCTACGAGGGCGTCCTAAACGGCAAAACCGCTCAGGAGGTCTGGGACCTTGCCAACGCTAAGCTCGCTGAGGCCAGCTTTACCTGCCGTAACCTGATCAAGCAGTCCAACGTCCGCATGATCTGCACTACCGATGACCCCGCCGACAGCTTTGAGTGGCACAAGAAGATTGCCGCCGACGACAGTTTTGACGTTCAGGTCGTTCCCGCCATGCGCCCCGATGCCGCCCTGCGTATCGAGCGTGGCCAGGAGTTTGCCGACTACTGCAAGCACCTCTCCGAGGTCTGTCTCTTATACACATCTGACGCTGCCGACGAATTAGACGGTGTAGA
>CABSNS010000144.1:0-4021 GCA_902479105.1 uncultured Collinsella sp.
GTGCGAATACTCATGGCGCAACATAGCATGTGGACGGCCCTGCGCACTGCGGGCTCCACCGTGCACGCGTTCGATCTCGCCCAGGCTCGCAAGTTCCTCAAGGTCGCGGCGGATCGTCATATCCGAGACACCTAACGCATCAGAAATCTCTTTAACCGAGACCGTGCCCTGCTCCTCGAGCAGCTGACGAACCTTATCCTGTCGCTCTGCCTTAATCACGATGAATCCTCGCCGTTCTTTGCGCGCATATCATTCAAACAGTAACGAACAAATTGTATCAGACTCGTACGCGTCAGAAATGAACGCCCGCACAGCTCCAATCATCACTTTTTTGAGAAAAATACCCCCTGCTTTAGTGGGGTGTAGTGATAATCTCGCCTGTTCGCGCTACAGTTTGTCGGAAATACCTCGATGTTAGGAACCAAATGATCACTTCCGAGCTTTTCGGCACCGCGCCGTGCGGTACCCCCGTTCATCGTTACACCCTCAACGGGCCCGAGATCTGCGTTCGCATTATGGACTATGGTGCCACCGTGTTGGGCATCGACGTGCCCGACATCCCCGGCAACGTGCGCGATGTGGTGCTGGGCTTCGATAAGCTCGAGGATTACTTTGACAACCCCGCCTGCTTTGGCGCGACCATCGGACCTGTGGCCAACCGCACTGCAGGTGCCACGATCACCATCGCCGGCACGGACTGGCATATGCCCGCCAACGAGGGCACCAACAACCTGCACAGCGATCTTGAACATGGTCTGCACAAGCGCGTATGGGACGTTGAGCTCGACGAGGTCCACAATGCCGTACGCATGACCACCTCGCTTGAGGACGGTGAGCTGGGCCTTCCCGGCAACCGCACCTTTACGGCCGTGTTTACCGTGACGCGCACCGGCTGCTTCCGTATCGAATATGGCTGTGAGAGCGACCGCGCCACGTACGTGTCCATGACCAACCACACGTACTTTAACCTTGCCGGTCACAACGCCGGTATGGACTGTGAGCACTTCTTTGTTGCTAACGCTGCCCACTACCTGCCCATCAACGAGCAGAACATTCCCACCGGCGAGATTGCTCCGGTCGAGGGCACGCCGTTTGACTTCCGTGAGCTGCGCCCCGTCGCGCCTGGCATGGAGGCCGACGATCCGCAGATTAAGCAGGCACGCGGCTACGACCACTGCTTGTGTATCGATGGCTATCAGTACGGTCGCAACCTGCGCCGCGCGATGCACGTCGAGGAGATGTGGACCGGCCGCGAGCTGGACTACTACACCACCGCCCCGGGTGTGCAGCTCTACACCGGCAACTGGCTGGGCGACGAGCACGCCAAGGACGATGCCAACTATGGCTGGGGCGCCGGCTTTGCCCTCGAGGCAGAGATGTACCCCGACACGCCGCACCAGCCGCTGTTCCCGCAGGGCATTGTGGGCCCGGGTCACCCCTACAGCAATGTGATCGAATACCACTTTATGAGGCACTAGGCCCACAACGCGACATATCGCACAGCAACGCCCGCCGGCACACCGCCGACGGGCGTTTTTCATCTTTTGGGCTCTTTTTCGCTGTGACTGTATGAGTGACATATCAAAACTATGCCCATTTACTACGTTTAGCCCGGGATGCTCGACCATGCACCGGTTTTTGTTAAATGCGCGTGCCGTCTACCTGCGGTTTTGTTTTTCTCAAATTCGACATGCTCGGCGATAACCGATCAAACGTAGTAAATGGGCATAGTTTTTGACAGGCGGCATCGCGCGCGTCCCTCGCAAGGGCAAAATGATCCGTTTTCCTCCGTCCCCAAGGGATCAGTTGAACAGATTGTCGATGGGATCGGGGGCGGAACTGGGGAGATAGCGGATTTCTAGCTCTATGCCGAGTTCTTGCAGCTCTTTGAAGGCGGCGACATCTTCGCCGTCTACGGCGACTGCGGGCGTTATGGGGTGCTTGCCCTTCCCTGCCTGCATATGGCCAATGCTGATCTTGGTGATCGGCACACCACCCTTAACCAGCGCGAGCGCATCGGCGGGTGAGGCCACCATGACCAGAATCCATTGACGCGGCGTTGCGGTATGAATGATGTCGATAGTCCTTTGCACCGAGAAAAACCGCGTCCAAACGCCTTCTGGCGCCGCCACCCTCATGGGTGCCCATTGGCGCGAATCTGCCGCGATCTCATCGTTGACGATTAGGACGAGGTTGGAACCCACGGCTTCGTTCCATAGCTCAACGTCTTGACCGTAAATGAAACGGTCGTCGATACGCGTGAGAAGGATCTTGGGTTGAGCCATCGCTGCCCCATTCTGTTTGAGACCCGTAAGAGCAAGACATCGCGTCTCCAATATTAGTGCATTTAAAGTGAGAAAAGCCGTCAGAACACTTGCGCGGATGTGCGATGTCCCGTATCATAGACAGCCGTTGACGCCTCAGTTGCGTCACCACATGGCCGCCAGCGTAGCTCAGTTGGTAGAGCACCGCTCTCGTAAAGCGGGGGTCACCGGTTCGAGCCCGGTCGCTGGCTCCATTGCACAAGATAGCCGCCTTCAGGCGGCTTTTTTGTTGCCGATTTCTGGCGAACATCCACCAGCCCAAGCACAACGCCGCTGGTAACTCCCCTACTCAACAACAAGCCCCGCCAACCTCAATCCCCAAAGGAATCGCGATCAGCGGGGCTCAAACGCGCTCCCCAAGGGGAACCACGCTAGCTCACGAGCAGTTCGTTACTCTTCCCAGTAAGCATCTGCAAGCAGCTTAAAGCAAATCTTTTTGACCGGCTGTGCGCCATCGCCCGGAAACTCGAGCGTGGGCATGTGAGGCTCGCCGGCAACAAACAGCGCGAACTTGTCGTCGGCAAGATCGCCGGCGATCGAAGCGTCAGAATCGACCAGATCGTAGTCGTCCTTCTCGTCAAACTCCTGAACCAGCGTCAGGCTGCCCGTGGCAACCTTAAAGGCCTCGCGACCCTCGACATCGATCTGCAGGTCGTGATAGCGCTGATGCGTCTCATAGTGAGCCTCGGCCTCGGGACGCGTCGTGGGAGCCATGACGTTCGCATAGACCTTGTCGCCCAGAATCGGATGGCTGCCGACCTCGAGCTCCGCCGGATCGTTCTCCTCGAGCCAGTCGATCAGCACGTCGAGGCCCTTGAGCATTCCGCGGTACTCCTCGATATCACCCAGTGCACCGTAAATCATCTAAATCCCCTCTCGGATCGTTTCCTTGGCGGCTACTCGGCAAACGCATTACCAAAGCTGTTGCCGCCCACATACGTCTCGACCAGGGTAAGGTCGGGACTGAACACGACAAAGTCGGAGTCGTGCCCCGGCATAATGCTACTGCACTTGTCGTCGACATGAGCTAGCAAGCGATGCCGGGGCCGACGCCCAGGCTTTTACAGCTCGGTCACGACAACGCCGTTGTAGACCTCGTCCCAACGGTCCATGACCAGATGGCCGGTCATGGGATCCATGGCATTGAGCTTGCCGCAGGTGTTGGCGGTACGCAGCACCGTCTCGTCGTCCGCGCCAGCAGCAATGGCATGCGCGAAGCCAGCGATAGTGGAGTCACCAGAGCCCGTGGCGTTAACGGCAGGGATATCGGGCGTCTTTGCGCGGAACGCACGGCCATTGTGGAAGCCAACGGAGCCGGCAGCGCCCATGGACACGACGACCCAGGGGATATCGGAGAAGCGGGCATCAGAGGCGAGCGCGGCGCGGAGCTCGTCCACATCGTCGGTGGTAAAGCTCGTACCCAAAAGGCCGTTGATCTCGGTCAGGTTAGGCTTGACCAGCTCGGGCTTAATTTCGGACTTAAGGGCGGCCTCAAGCGAAGCACCCGAGGTATCGAGCAGCACCTTGGCGCCGGCGTTCTCGGCAATGCCCGTGATCTTGGCATAGTAGTCCGCCTCGACGCCGCGGGGCAACGAACCCGAGATGGTGACGACGTCGGCCTTGCTCGCAAGCTCGGCGAACTTTGCGGTAAAGGCATCGAGCTCCTCGGGGGCAATCGTCGGGCCGCTCTCGAGCAG
>CABSNS010000145.1:0-4021 GCA_902479105.1 uncultured Collinsella sp.
CGAGATGCTCAGGAGTCTCGTGGGCTCGGAGATGTGTATAAGAGACAGAGCCAACCCCAAGTGGCAGCCGGCATCGCATTGACCTGCTCAAGGGTGGTAGCAGCGGTGTTGGTGGTCTGTTTCATTATCCGATCGCTCCTTCCATCTCGAGCTTGATCAGGTTGTTCATCTCGACGGCGTACTCCAGCGGCAGCTCCTTGGAGACCGGGTTGGCAAAGCCGTTGACGATCATGGTACGGGCCTCTTCCTCCGAGATACCGCGGCTCATCAGGTAGAACACCTTGTCGTCGCCGATGCGGCCGATGGTGGCCTCGTGGCCGATGTCGACGTTCTTGGCGCGGATGTCCATGGCGGGGATGGTGTCGGAGCGGCTCTGGTCGTCGAGCATTAGCGACTGGCAGCTCACGGTTGCCTTGGAGCCCTCGGCCTTGGGCGTCGCCACAATAGAGCTGCGGAACGTCTGGATGCCGCCGCTCTTAGAGATGCCCTTGGTCTCGACGGTCGCCGAGGTCTCGGGGGCGTTGAGCACGACCTTGCAGCCGGTGTCGAGGTTCTGCCCGGCGCCGGCAAAGGTGATGCCGGTAAAGCTCGACCGAGCGCGGCGGCCGTTGAGCACGCTCATGGGGTAGAGGTAGCCCACGTGGCTGCCGAAGGAGCCGCTGATCCACTCGATGTCGCCGTCCTCGTCCACGCGCGCACGCTTGGTGTTGAGGTTGTACATGTTCTTGGACCAGTTCTCGATGGTCGAGTAGCGCAGGTGCGCACGCTTGCCCACAAAGAGCTCGACGGCGCCGGCGTGGAGGTTGGCCACGTTGTACTTGGGCGCGGAGCAACCCTCAATGAAGTGCAGGTCGGCGTCGTCCTCGACGATGATGAGCGTGTGCTCAAACTGGCCGGCGCCCTTGGCGTTAAGGCGGAAGTAGCTCTGCAGCGGAAAATCGAGCTTGGTGCCCTTGGGCACGTAGACAAACGAACCGCCCGACCACACGGCACCGTGTAGGGCCGCAAACTTGTGGTCGGTGGGCGGGATGAGCGTCATAAACTTCTCGTGGATGAGCGGCTCCCACTGCGGGTCGTGCAGGGCCTCCTCGATGCCGGAATAGACGATGCCCATCTTGGACGCCGTGTCCTGCATGTTGTGGTAGACCAGCTCGGAGTCGTACTGCGCGCCGACGCCTGCCAGGTAGCTGCGCTCGGCCTCGGGGATGCCCAGGCGCTCAAAGGTGTTCTTGATGTCGTCGGGCACCGACTCCCAGTCGTGCTTTTGATCGGTGTTGGGTTTGACGTAGGTGACGATGTTGTCCATGTCCAGGCCCTCGATGGAGGGACCCCACGTCGGGTCGGGAAAACGATTAAAAATCTCGAGGGACTTGAGGCGCAGGTCAAGCATCCACTGCGGCTCGTCCTTTTTGGCGCTGATCTCGCGCACGATGTCGGGCGTGATGCCGGCGTCGAGGCGCTCGAATCCCTCCTCGCCATAGGTGAAGTCGTAGAGGCTGCGGTCGATGTCCGCGACCTCGGTGCGGTTCTTGGTCATTGCGTCGCCCCTTTACGCCTGCTGCTCGGCAGCGGCGGCCTCGGCCTGGGCGCGCTGCTCGGCGGCCTCGCGCTCGAAGGTCTCAAAGCCGTTCTTGTCGATCCAGGGGATCAGCGAGGCGTCGTCCTCGCGCACGATGTGGCCCTTGACCATAACGTGGACGCGGTCGACATCCAGGTGCTCCAAGATGCGCGTGTTGTGCGTGATGATGAGCATGGAGCCGTCGCAGCTCCTGCGGTAGGCGTCCATGCCGTGGCTGACGGTAGACAGGGCGTCGACGTCCAGGCCCGAGTCAGTCTCGTCTAGGATGGCGAGCTTGGGCTGCAGCAGCAGAAGCTGGAGCATCTCGACCTTCTTTTTCTCGCCGCCCGAGAAGCCCACGCCCAGCTCACGGTTGAGGTAGGCGGTGTCCATGTTGAGCTCAGCCGCGAGCTCCTTGACGCGACGGCGGAACTCCTTGCCCTTCATCTCCAGGCCGGGGCGGCCGGCGATGCTGGCGCGCAAAAAGCTCGACAGCGGCACGCCCGGAATCTCGACCGGGGCCTGGAAGCTCAGGAACAGGCCGGCGCGCGAGCGCTTGTCGGTGGTGAGCTCGGTGATGTCCTGGCCGTCAAAGACGATACGGCCGTCGTTGACCGTGTAGACGGGGTCGCCCATGACCAGGTGGCCGAGGGTGGACTTGCCGGCGCCGTTGGGGCCCATCAGCACGTGGGTCTCACCGGCGGCGACGTTGAGGTTGACATTGTGGAGGATGGTCTTCTCGTCCACGGAGGCGGTGAGACCATCGATGGAAAGCAGCGGATTTGCGCTCATGCTGTCCCTCTCTGTATATGGTGTACTCATAGGTGTACTAAACCCTAGGAATCTTCTCGGAATAAAGTTACTATGGGTTCGGCGTTAGTCAAGGGAAAACCCGACTAATCCACTCGACTTTTCTAGATGTGGGACAAAATAACAAGGTTTGTTTGTCCCACTTACTTAAGATTTGGGACAAACAGACCTGGTTATGTTGTCCCAGATGCGATGGGAGGGTAGGTATGCTCATTTCTTCCAAGGGCCGCTATGCCCTCCGGCTGATGATCTATATCGCGGCGCTGGGCGACGCCGAGGGCAAGATTGCCCTGCGCGAGGTTGCCGACCGCGAGCATATCTCACAAAAGTATTTGGAGCAGCTGGTTCGTCCGCTTATGAAGGCGGGCCTGCTTAAGAGCGTGCGCGGCAAGGGCGGCGGCTACATGATGGCCAAGGATCCAGCCGAGGTGCGTGCCGGCGACATCCTGCGCGCCGTCGAGGGCAGCACGGCGCCCGTGGCGTGCGACGGCATCGACAACAGCTGCACCCGCAGCGATTTGTGCTCGACCGTCAAGTTCTGGCGCGGCCTGGACGACGTGATCGAAAAGTACGTCGACGGCGTGACGTTGGCCGACCTGGCCGCCGTCCCCGAAATCAACTTTGACATTAAGCTGTAGGGGTGCAAATGGCATCTCTCGACAAGGTGTACAAGCAAATCGAAGTTTTTGCTCGGGAATGTGACGCCGAGAAGGTCGTGTTGTTTGGTTCTCGTGCTCGAGGCGACAACTTGCCCAAGAGCGATATTGACATCGCCGTAGCAGGTTGCCGGGATTTCGGCCGTTTCTCATATTTGGTCGAGGAACATCTTGATACTCTTTTAGATGTAGATGTCGTCAATCTCGACGAGTCCCTATCGCAGCAATTGCTCGATGAGATTGCCAAGGATGGTGTGATTCTGTATGAAAAAATATGAGAACTTTGTTAGCGCCTTGGCGAATCTTGAGGATGCGCCCAATCAGGATCTCAACAATGATTTTGTTCAGAGTGGATTGATTAATAAGTTCAATCTTCAATTTGAACTGAGCTGGAAGCTCCTTAAGCGTCTGCTCGAGTATGAGGGCGCCACGCTTGCCGCGTCGGGGTCTCCTCGTGCCATCTTGAAGGAGTCCTACCGATTCTACGACTTTATTGATGAGGCAGCCTGGCTGGATATGCTCAGAGACCGCAATACGAACGTCCATATCTACGACAACAAGCTCGCTCAAGATTTGATTCAGCGCATCTTGAACGTCTATATTCCCGCTTTCTGTCAGTTGAGAGACGGGCTGACGAAACGTTACGGCGAGCTTCTGTTGGCGCCCGACGACCAGTTTGTCTAATTCCTTAAGATTTCGCGGAGGGTTGTTGCCGTTTACCGAGGGGTTGTTGTGCAACAACGGGCGAGCTGCAATACTTATTTCTATCTTTGCAAACTGCACTTTAACTATACCAATGCAGGGAGGATCTTATGCAGCCCAAGCATTCTGCTATTGTCGCGGGCCTGACGTTGGCGCTTTCGTTTGGCGCCGTTTCCGCGCCGGCACCCGCCGCTGCCGAGGAGCCCACGCCGGGCGTTGCCTCGGATGCCACCGATATCGATAAGGGTCTCTACCTGTCTCTTATACACATCTCCGAGCCCACGAGACTCCTGAG
>CABSNS010000146.1:0-4019 GCA_902479105.1 uncultured Collinsella sp.
CGATGGCCTTGAGCTCGGCGATCTGCTCGGGCGTCACGGTATCGGTCTTGTTGAGGATCAGCGTAGAGCAGAACTCGATCTGCTGGATGAGCAGGCTTTCGATGTCGTCCTCGTCGATATCCTCAGCCAGCAGGTCGCGACCGCCGTTGAACTCGTCGTACATGCGGGCACAGTCGACCACGGCCACGATGTTGTCGAGCGCGAGCTTAGGCTCGCCGCCCACCTTGGCCTCGTCGCAGAAGCTCGAGATGGTGTAGGCGATGGGGATGGGCTCGCAAATGCCCGAGGCCTCGATGATGATGTAATCGAAGTTGCCCGAATCGGCGATGCCCTGCAGCTGGTTGGCCAGGTCATCCGAAAGCGTGCAGCAGATGCAGCCGTTGGTGAGCGGGATGAGGTCGTCGGTCTCGGAAAGGCCGCCGTCGGCGATGAGGCTGGCGTCCACATTGATCTCGCCGATATCGTTGACGATTACGGCGGCGCGGATACCGCCATCGTTAGCGAGGATGTGGTTGAGCAGCGTGGTCTTGCCGGCACCGAGGTATCCGGTAAGCATGATGATTTTCACGGGTTTGTTGGGCATGTGCCCTCCTTTGTTAGACATGGCTTACAGTTGAATCATATGCCAAACGCCTGCTTTTATACCCACGCGCTGGCAAATAACACAGGCTACTCCCAGGCTCCCCATACATCGGGGCAATAACCGACGGTGGCCTTTTTGCCGTTGCGCACGATGGGCTCGGCCAGAACCTGCTGGTTTTCGAACAACTTGTCGAAGCGCTGGCTAGGGGTGAGGTGCTGGATGAGCGCGAGCGTCTCCTCGTCCTTGGCCTTGGGGTTGAGCAGCTTGTCGATACCGCCGACCGCCTGCATCACGCTCGTGAGCTCGCCCTTGCTCATCTCCTTTTCCTTAAGGTCAATAAACTGCACCTTAATGCGGCGCTCTTTGAAGAAGCGCTGTGCTTTCTTGGTATCGAAAGACTTTTTGGTGCCAAAAATTTGCACGTTCATGTATTTGTTCCGCCGTTCTACCTGATGAAGTTGGTGCGCTCGCGATCGGCTTCGGGGGCTTCGATACCGGCGGCCTGTCCTGCCTCGATACAATGCAGGAGCCAGGCCATGTTCTTGCCGATGTTGCGCATGGTGGCCAGGCCCTCGGCGTCCTGGGCGGCCTCGCCCGGCATGGCGCCAAACACGTTGTTCCAGTACGTGGAAGCAACCACGGGCATCTGGTTGATGGTGAAGTACTTATTGAGCACGTCGAAGGTGGTCGACGTGCCGCCGCGACGGGCAACGGCGACGGCAGCGCCCGGCTTGTGTGCAAAGGCTTTGCTGCCGGCATAGAATGCGCGATCGAGGGCCGAAAGGATGCGTCCACTGGGGTGCGCATAGTAGACGGGCGAGCCAAAGACAAAGCCATCTGCCTGCTCGGCGGCAGCGATCAGCTCGTTCACCACGTCATCGTCAAAGGTGCAGCGACCGCCAAGCTTGCCGCACTGGCCGCAGCCAATGCAGTCGCGAATGGGCTTGGTGCCCAGCTGAAACACCTCGGTATCAATGCCTTCGGCATTGAGTTGCTCGGCGACTTCGGCGAGTGCGCGGGCGGTGTTGCCGTTTGCCTTGGGGCTGCCATTGACCAAAAGAACCTTCATCACAAACTCCCTCTGCTGTCGGTGACTTCTGCAGAGGATTATCGCACGATGGGGGAGGCGGTGTGGGCGCGGTGCTAATCCAGTTTGGTACCTGGCACCTGCACGGCTTTCCCGAGCAACGCTTTGAGCTCGTTCAAAATCGAAACGGGCTGACGGTCGACGCCGTCCAGATGGAGCGTGGCCACGCGAATGGGCGGCTGATATTCAAATGGGCCAAAGAGCACGGGCGAACCCAGGAACCGCTCGATTTCCTCTGCAATCGCATCGGTTTCTTCGGGATCAAAGTCGTCGAAAAGAGCCACGAACATCGGCCCCGTCGAGCGGAACATACGACCCTTACCGCGCGAGCATTCCACCAGACAGACGGCACATTCTGCCAAAACGCGGTCGCCCGCATCAAAGCCAAAGCGGGCATTGACCTGAGCGATATCATCGATTTTAATGGCGATCAACCCCGCTTTGCGCGCCACGCGACGCATTTCGCCAATGGCGTTGACCAGGGCGTGAATATCGCCCAAGCCGGTCACGGAATCGGTCGTATCTGCCAAGCTTCGGTTGATGATAATGCCCACATACATGCCGGGCTCGGTATCGGTGCCGTCCAAGCGGTAGCCCGTGCAGTCGCAAAGCACGTATTTTCCGGTGGCATCCATTACGCGATACTGCATGTAGTGGAAGTGCCACGTGCCGTTTATCACCATGTCGAGCTCGACACGTACGTTGTCGCGGTCCTCGGGATGAACGCGGGCGAGCCACATGTCGAGTGAGTTAAAAGGGTGCTGGGAGGACAGGTCAAAATCGCGCACGGCGTTAACCGACCATTGCGATTCTCCCGTATCGAGATTGAGGATAAACGGATAGCGCGTCTCGGAGCTCATGGAGATCGCTTAGAACACCCGGTCGTTGCAGGGAAGCTGATCGACGATTGGGCGTTGCGGCGCGTCATCGTCTTTCGGTTGCTGCACACGATGCATAAGCTTATAGCGATACATCTTGCGATCGGCATCCATTGTCATCTGGCGACGCGTGTCGCCAGCAAGTGGATCGACGCGCGAGCAGCCAAAGCTAAAGCTGCCGATCATGGGCGCCTTGCCACCTGAGCTCGCCTCGATCAGCCTGGTACGTACCTGCTCCAAGCGCTGCTCGAGTTCAATCTCGTTTGCGGAGAGCGAGATGAGCACAAACTCATCTCCACCGATACGGAACAGCATCTCATCGTGCTCCATGGTTTCGGAGAGCGTGCGGCAGATGCTCAGAATATAGCGATTGCCTTCGGCGTGGCCAAACCTATCATTGCAATGCTTGAGATGGTCGATGTCAATATAGGCGCAGGTGAAGGGGTCGCCTTTGCGCCAGAGTTGCTCGACGTGACGGTCGAATCCGTTGCGGTTGCCCAAGTTGGTGAGCGGATCGATATAGGCGTTGCGCTCAAGCAGCTGGCGCTCTTGTTGCAGGATGGCATGCGTCTTTTGCAGTTGCTCGCCAACGGCGCGTAGCCCAGCAGGCAGCGCGGCAACATCGAGTTCGGCGGTCGAGACGCCGTTCGCAAGTCGCTGAAGATAGGCAATAATCGATTGCTCGCCCAGGCGATACGACTCGTTCATGATGGATAACCTCCTTGGGCGGAACAACGGTTTGTATCATATCCCCAATTCGGTTTGAATTGGGGATATAAGTTAGCTAATGGAGACAAATATCCCCTTCGACGGTGGCGTTTTGCGCGCGAGCGTATCAGTTGTTATTGCCGCCATCGAGCAATGCCTCAAAATCCTTCGCCTGCATGGGGCGGTAGTAGAGGAAGCCCTGAGCGTAGCGGGCGCCCATTTGTCGTAGCATGTTCGCCTGCTCATTTGTCTCGACGCCTTCGACCACGACGGGCAGATGGAGCGACTGCGCCATTTCGAGCATCGATGAAATGATTTGCGTGCTGCGGCCTTGATCGCGGTCGGTGGGCACAATCTGCCAAATGTGCTTGTCGAGCGTCACCATAAAGCCGCTTTCCTCGAGTGCGGGGATATGGGTGCACATGCTGTGGGCGGCTATTATTCGACAGGCGGTAGCGCGACGATGCGATGTTCGATAAAAATGCGACTGGGACGATATATGTTGACGGGTATACTTGTCCCGGTTTAAAACGCAGGAACGGAGATGGTCGCATGGCACAGTCAAATATGACGCGCACGGTGGGGCTGGCGCTCGAGGGAGGCGGCTACCGCGGTATGTATACGGCGGGCGTGCTCGACGTTTGGATGGAGCACGGTTTGACCTGCGACCATATGGTGGGCGTCTCGGCGGGCGCGGCGTTTGGCTACAACTTTAAATCGCGCCAAATCGGCCGTGCCATTCGCTACAACAAGGCCTATTGCG
>CABSNS010000147.1:0-4009 GCA_902479105.1 uncultured Collinsella sp.
TAATTCGTCGGCAGCGTCAGATGTGTATAAGAGACAGACGTTATGTACGTTCCGGCTACCGCCGACGAGATCGAGGCCATCTTTGCCAAGGGTCTGGCTGCTGAGCCGCTTACCGAGGACGAGGTCCTCAAGTACAAGACCGCCTTCATGCAGTTCGTCGCCGGCGAGTATGTGCGCCTTGGCTGGGCCATGCAGCTGCACTTTGGTTGCAAGCGCGACAACAACCGTGCCATGTTTGCCAAGCTCGGTCCCGATACCGGCTACGACTGCATCTCCAATTACACGCCGTCCGACCAGCTCGCTGATTTCCTCAACTCCATTCAGGAGACCTGCGGTCTGCCCAAGACCATCCTGTACAGCCTGAACCCCATCGACAACACCATGATCGATACCGTCATGGGCTGTTTCCAGGAGGCCCCGACCGCCGGCAAGATCCAGAACGGTTCCGCCTGGTGGTTCAACGACAACGAAGTCGGCATGCGCGAGCAGCTCACCGCCCTTGCCAACGAGGGCGTTCTGGGCAACTTCGTCGGCATGCTCACCGACTCCCGTTCCTTCCTGTCCTATCCGCGCCACGAGTACTTCCGTCGCGTGCTGTGCAGCGTGATCGGCGAGTGGGTCGAGCAGGGCAAGTACCCGGCCGACATGGAGCTGCTGGGCACCATCGTGCGCGACATCAGCTACAACAACTCCGTTCGCTACTTTGGCTTTGACCTGGACACCGTCGAGGCCTAAATCCAAACCTGGTTCCGGGAGCGCCGTCGCCACACGCGGCGCCCCCGTTTTGCTTACACGCTAACGGCTATCTAAGGAGACACATAGATGGAGAACATCAGCTACGATACGCTCGAGAAGATCGGCTACGAGGGCTATCTTCTTCCCAAGGACGCGCCGGAGAAGGTCCTGCAGTTTGGCGAGGGCAACTTCCTACGCGCTTTCGTTGACCGCTTCTTTGACATGGGTAACGAGGCGACCGGCTGGAATGGCAAGATCGTCATGGTCCAGCCCATCAGCGGCGCCTTTGGCTTTGCCGACGGTATCAATGCCCAGGACGACCTGTATACCGTGCTGGTGCGCGGCAAGGAGGACGGCAACACGGTCGACGAGTCCCGCGTGATTAGCGCTTGCAGCCGCTGCATCAACCCGTATCGTGAGGACGACTACCGTGCCATGATGGAGGTCGCTGTCTCCGACGACCTAGAGATCATCGTCTCCAACACCACCGAGGCCGGTATCGCCTATGACCCGTCCTGCAAGGCCGACGACATGCCACCTGCGAGCTTCCCCGCCAAGCTTGCCCAGGTGCTCCACACCCGCTGGGCTGCCGGTAAGCCGGGCGTCATCGTCCTCGCCTGCGAGCTCATCGATCACAACGGCGAAGAGTTGCTGCGCATCATGAACCAGTATGTGAGCGACTGGGGCTGGGAGGACGAGTTTGCGCAGTGGATGGCTAACGACTGCAC
Organism: uncultured Collinsella sp.; assembly: GCA_902479105.1. Taxonomy (GTDB): domain Bacteria; phylum Actinomycetota; class Coriobacteriia; order Coriobacteriales; family Coriobacteriaceae; genus Collinsella. Next base: position 1,464 of record CABSNS010000147.1, read on the forward strand.
CGTCTGCACCACGCTCGTCGACACCATCGTACCGGGCCGTATCCGCGACGCATCCGAGGCCGCCGCGGTGGCTGAGCGTCTGGGCTACGAGGATCCCTTCCTGGCCGTGCGCGAGCCCTTCCAGATGTGGGGCATCCAGGGCGACGAGTCGCTTGCCGAGAAGCTTCCCTTTGTGAAGGCTGGTCTTCCGGGTGTCTTTGTGACTCCCGACGTCACCCCGTACAAAAAGCGCAAGGTCCGCATCCTCAACGGTGCCCACACCGCCTTCGTTCCGGGTTCCTGGGTTGCCGGCTTTGATATCGTGCGCGACTGCATGCATGACGAGACCATTCGCGGCTTCATGAACACCATGCTCTACGACGAGGTCATTCCGACGCTTGCCGCCGACTTGGATGTCGAGGACTGCAAGGCCTTTGCCGCCGCCGTCGAGAACCGCTTCGACAATCCGTTTATCGATCATGCGCTGCTCTCCATTTGCCTCAACTCCACGGCTAAGTGGCGCGCTCGCGACCTGCCCACGCTCAAGGACTACGTTGCCGAGACCGGCAACCTGCCCAAGTGCCTGGCGACGAGCCTCGCTACGCTCATCTCCTTCTACACGCAGGAGCTCGTGTCCCGCGAGGGCGACGGCCTGCACCTGCGTCGCTCCGACGGCACCGAGTACACCGCTCAGGACGACGCCTTCGTGCTCGACTTCTACGCCGCCCATGCCGGCGCCGACGATGCCCAGCTGGTGCACGATGTGCTCACCAACGAGCAAATGTGGGGCGAGGATCTTACGCAGATCGCCGGCCTGGAGGAGTTTGTCGTCAACGCTCTCGCCGTCGTGCGCACCGAGGGCGCCAAGCAGGCCTTCGCCAACGCTCAGGCGTAAATTTCCGGCGCGGACGCGGGCGCGGGACGGCGTGCCCGCGCCTCGACTTCTGCTCAACCTGTAGGGTTAGGACCATTTGCAATGAACACTATCCAGATCAATCCGGCCGACAACGTGATCGTCGCGCTGTCGCCGCTTGCCAAGGGCGCTGCCGTCGCGGTTCCCGGGGTGGGCGAGGTCGTGGCCGCAGAGGATATTCCGCAAGGCCACAAGATGGCCGTGCGCTCGATTGCCGCGGGGGAGGACGTCATCAAGTACGGCCTTCCTATCGGTCATGTGACGGGCGATGTCCAGCCCGGTCAGTGGCTTCATACACATAACGTCAAGACCAACCTTTCGGGCGAGGTCGAGTACACCTACAACCCCACACATCCGGTCGTGGATTCCGTTGAGCCCGAGACCTTTATGGGCTTCCGCCGCGCCGACGGTCGTGCCGCGACGCGTAATGAGCTGTGGATCATCCCCACGGTCGGCTGTGTCAACGAAGTCGCCCGTGCCATGTGTGAGCAGGCCCAGGATCTGGTCGATGGCTCGCTGGAGGGTGTTTACTACTTCCCGCATCCCTTTGGCTGCTCGCAGACCGGCGCCGACCATGCCCAGACGCGTCGTCTGCTGGTGGCGCTCTCGCGTCATCCTAATGCGGCCGGCGTGCTATTCCTGTCGCTCGGTTGCGAGAACTGTACACACCAGCAGGTGCTCGACGAGCTCGGTGACTTCGATCACGAGCGCGTCCGCTTCCTCACCTGCCAGGACGTTGCCGACGAGCAGGTCGAGGGCCACAAGATTCTGGCCGAGCTGGCAGACCTGGCAAAGCAGTCCAAGCGCGAGCCCATTCCGGCCTCCGAGCTGGTCATTGGTCTTAAGTGTGGCGGCTCCGACGGTCTTTCGGGCATTACCGCCAACCCCACGATCGGTCGCGTGAGCGATATGGTCGTCGCCCGTGGCGGCACGTCGGTGCTTACCGAGGTGCCCGAGATGTTTGGCGCCGAGAGTATCCTGCTCGATCGCTGTGAGAACGAGCAGGTCTTTAACGTCGCCTCCGACATGCTCAATGGCTTTAAGGACTACTTTATTAGCCACGGCGAGGTCGTCTACGAGAACCCGAGCCCCGGCAACAAGGACGGCGGTATTACCACGCTCGAGGACAAGAGCTGCGGCTGCGTGCAAAAAGGCGGGTCTGCCCCCATCGTCGACGTGCTGCCGTATGCCGGCCGGGCAACTAAACACGGCCTGAACATGCTGTGCGGTCCGGGCAACGACATGGTATCCACCACGGCGTTGACGGCTGCCGGCTGCCACGTGATTCTGTTCTCGACCGGCCGCGGCACACCGTTTGGCGCGCCGGCGCCTACGCTCAAGGTGTTCACCAATCAGCGTCTGTGCGACCACAAGGCCAACTGGATGGACTTTAACGCCGGCGTGATTGCCACGGGTGAGCGCACGCTCGACGAGGCTGCTCACGATCTATACCAGCTGGTGCTGGAGACGGCGAGCGGTAAACTCACGAGTGCCGAGCGCCGTGGCTGTCACGAGATCAGTATCTGGAAGGACGGCGTCTGCCTGTAGCGGCAAGTGCGCCCAAGCATAGCGCGATGTCATCGGCCCCGTCGGGAGTGTTGAACTGCCTCCCATTTCTTGGACATGAGAAATGGGAGGCTTTCTTTATGCGCGT
>CABSNS010000148.1:0-3970 GCA_902479105.1 uncultured Collinsella sp.
GGGGTCGAGCCCCGCGCTCATGGTGTCGACGAACTGCACCGTATAGGTGTCGTAGGCCGCGAGGCCCGCGGGGACCGTGGCAGAGAGGCGCCAGTACAGGTCGTCGGCGACCGTGGCGTCGGCGGCCTTCTGCCAGGCGGCGGTGCTGTCCTCCAGCACATGCTTGGCAACCTTGGGGGTCGCCGCCTTGGGCTTGACGGTGACGGCGCCGCCGCCGACCAGGGCCATGACCGGCGCGGTGCCGGCCTCGTCCTGGGAGATGGCGTCGTCGTCGGCGACGATGAGCCAGTAGCCGCAGTGCAGGTCGGCCGCCGTGCCCGCGTTAAGGGCCACGGACACGGCGTCAGAGCTCTGGAGGGAACGAGCGAGCTGTGCGCTCAGCACGCTCGTAAGGTGGGAATCGGCGTTGAGCCACTCGGCAGCTTCCTGCGCGGTGGTCTGGGAATTGGGCATGCCGGCGCTGTGCAGCACAGGCAGCGCGGCATCACGCACGGCGTCGCTTGCCCAGGCGAGATCGGTGGCGATCTTGGCGTCCTGTCGCCGTCGACGACGTTGGCGCTAAAGATCTGGTAGGCGTCGTAGCTGCTCGCCACGGTGCCGCTCACCGTGATGGAACCGTTCGAGGTCGGCGCGGCCTGCGCGGATGCGGGGAACACAACCGCGCAGGTGCCGATCAGGAGGGCAAGCAGCGCAAACAAGATCGGGAAGGAGCAAACTCTCTTATTCACGACGCTCGCCCCCCTTCGCATTCGCCTTGCGACGAATGTGCATCCAGGCCGCAGCAGCGCAAAGCACCGCCGCGCCGGCAAGGTACGTCAGAGTGACGCCCGACATACCAGAAAGGGGCAAAGAGGTGGAGTAGGTGTTGGTGAAGGTGGGGGTGGACTCGGGCTTGCTGACGTCGAAGGCGACGGGAACCTGCTTGTTGGGATCGATATCAATACCGTCAGCGTCCTTGATTTTGGTAAAGGTCACTTTCTCGGCCTCGATTGAACCGTTCTCCTTGTCCTTCATCGTGACATCAAATCGATAGACCGACTTGTCGTACGTATAGTGCGAGAACAGCGAAAACTCTGTACTCTCGCGCACGTAGTACTTGAAGTCTTTTTTAGCGCCACGACCCGAATCATCAGAATCTCCCTGCTTCAAGCTGGCAAGGTCATACTCAATATTTGGGAAATAAAGCTTCTGGGACTTTTTGCCGTTGGCCTTAGTCGTAACCCTCTCAGCGTTCTCGAACCCTTCGTTATCCGCAAACTCGAGCGTGAACTCCTTCATCTCGCCACCCTCAACGACCTTAGTCGCCGCTGGCGTCCAGGAGCCGACAGAGGCATAGGGCTCAATTTTGTTGATAAAGGTCGGGTTATTCTCGCCACCGATAACAACCGTAGTCTTCGTGTCATCCGAGGTGTTAACGGAATAGCTTCCGGAGGCAAGTGCTACGAAGTTGCTACCATCCTCGTTCTTTTTATAAACTGTTACTTCTTTTACCTTGTAATACTTAATTGGAATCGACATGAGATGGTCGATATTGTATGGATTGCTATCAACTGTTGCCACGATCTTGTAAATGGTCTTATCGAATTTGGTGTCTAATTCGTTTTCGCCGCTGATGGGTTCCTCAACTAGATAGAAAACGTATTGTCCCGAAGAATAGTCCTTGCCAGAGTCGAAGGTGATTTCGCCGCTTGTTTGGTCAACAGACGCCTCGCCCGCAACACTGCAATTGCCCATATCTAATGTGCCGTCCTCTTTCCAAGAAGGCTCAGTGGCACCATCCTTGCGGAGCAGCTTAAACTTGTACCCGTGTCCCTCAAGCTCTTGCGACTTTCCGTCTGCATCTACAAGCACCTTAGTGGCATTGAGCTTCATGCTCGGATAAACGCTCAGATCATTGACTTCGCCGACGGTGAGGTCGCCGTTGGTCATAATGCCGCCGCCATGGGTGTACGAGTAGTTGCCGCTGATGATGGTCGTAGCTGCCAATTGCGCATTTGCTATGGCATCATCAGTCGGATGGGCCTCCAAACCGAACATGTACTTGGCCTCGGCACCGCCGTTGGCATCGATGGTTATCTTCGCATTATCGCAAGTGCCCTGCCAGCCAGTTGAGCCGCCGCCGAGCATCTTGCCGAGCACAACTGCAACCGTCTTATTGCTGTCATTCTTGCGCACCAGGAAAAAATCCTGGTGACCGGCTTCTTTGAAAGTTGAGGTAATGTACTTAGAATCGCTGTCCTCGTTCTTGCCATTACCTCCGGCAGACATGTGATCATCATAACCATGATCCGTATTGTTGTAGATTGCGGCACCATTTGAGTGCGAGACAATCGTCTCTCCCGTGGGGCAGGCACCGATGCCACCACCCCAGCCGCCGGCATCATTTTGAGTGATCAGCGTCTTTACGATATTGAGCTTGCCGCCCTTCTGGATAAAGACACCGCCGCCGCCCCAGTCGCCACCACGATTCGGGGTGCTACCCGTCATCGTCTTGTTGTTCGTAATGTAAATCTTGCCAGATTCGCCAGCGTTAATTGTTGCAGTAGTGCCAACATTGTCGCCACCTTCGCCGCCTGCGACACGCAGACCGCCGCCCTCGGCGTTATCGGATTCGTTACCGGCAATCGTGCCGCCAGTCATTTCAAAGCTAATGTTCTTGCCGTTGTTCTTACTGTAGAAACCTGCGTAGACGCCACCGCCAGCCTCATGGGAATAGTTAGCCGTAATCAAGCCGTCCGCTATACTGAGCTTGCCACCATGTGTGCATGCAATGCCGCCGCCACCGAGCAGGCCATTGTTGTAAAGTTTATCCCAAGTGATGCGATCGTTGACTCGGTTGTTAGTTATACAGGCAGAACCGCTAATGGTAACGTTTGCACCCTTGGTATAAACACCGCCACCGTAGCCACCGTCGCCGGTGTCTTCACCATTGTTGATGGGATTTCCATACGTAGCGTTGCCAGAGATAATTCCGCCCGCAAGGTTCAGGGTGGCTGTAAAGTCAGCAAAGATGCCGCCGCCAGCAGCCGCCTTGTTTCCCGCGACCACACCGCCTGTCATTTCGAGTTTGGGATTCGTGCCTGCTATGCACAGGCCACCGCCCCAGCCACCGCCGTTGCCGTTGGTGACGTAACCGCCCTCGATTTTGACTGTACCCTCGGAATAAATCACATGACCGTTGTTGCCCAGATTGGCAGCCGTGGTAATCATGCCGCCCTTGAGATTGAGTATGCCACCCGCTTCAACGTTGACCACATACTTTACGGAACCGCTGTCCGATGCTGCATCGATAGCGCCAAAGCCCGTAACGAAATGCCTGTACGTAGTCTCGGTGGTGCCAAGTCCATCTGTCTTGGGCGTGCTCTTAGTCTCATAGTAAGTAAGACTCTTAGGAGTGCCGTTATTAGAGCTGCTTCCCTTTTCCCACTCCATACTCGCAAGCTGACCCGCCGGCGTATTGGCCGTATCGACCGAACTTGGTGCATCTATTGTTGTTTGGCCTAAATCCTCGATAGTGAGCGTGGCTCCGTTTTCGACCACAAAGAAGGAGTCTAAGCCGCCAGAACGGTTACAGAGCATGTTGCCGTTAAGATCGATGGTGGTGTCTTTGCTGATAGTGATCTGCTTATCCGAATAGGCATAATCCGTCAGTCGGAACTTGCCGCCATTGGTAAACACCCCAGCAACATCGCCGCTTACCTCGGTATAGCCATCGGCACTGACGGGAGCGATAGCGTTTTCATCGTTATTATCATCATCCGCGGGCTGTGCGTCGGAAGGCTGCGTGTCACCCTCGACCTTCGTGTCGTCGGACGGCAGGCCTGCGGCAGCGGCGTCTTCGCTCGCGCCATTCTCGGCATCGTCGCTATTCTGGTTTTCGGTATCACCGTTGTTGGTGTTTCCTACATCAGTAGACTCAGTTGAGGAACCACCCGCCGTTACGGTTTCCTCGGCAGAAACCGTCTGGGCA
>CABSNS010000149.1:0-3938 GCA_902479105.1 uncultured Collinsella sp.
CTACACCGTCTAATTCGTCGGCAGCGTCAGATGTGTATAAGAGACAGATCGAAAGCTCAAGCCAGCAAATCGGTCTAGTACACCATGCCCATGGCGTCCTGAACCTCTGCCAGGGTCTGATCGGCGATCTCGTTGGCGCGACGGTTGCCCTCGTGCAGGACGTCCTTCACATAGTCCAGATCGTTCTCGTAGCGCTGGCGACGCTCGCGGATCGGTGCGAAGTACTCGTTGACGGCCTCGGTCACGTACTTCTTGAGCTGGCCAGAGCCGCCCATGCCAATCTCCTCGGCAATCTCGACCTCGGAACGGCCGGTGCAGATGGCGGCCGTCGAAAGCAGGCCGGACACGCCGGGGCGGTTCTCGGGATCGAACGTGATCATGCGCTCGGAGTCGGTCTGGCTCTTCTTGATGCGCTTGGCCGTCTCCTCGGCGGTCATCGAGATGTTGATGGCGTTGCCGTAGCTCTTGCTCATCTTGCGACCGTCCAGGCCGGGCAGCAGCGGGGTTTCGGACAGCAGCGCGTCGACCTCGGGGAACACCTTGCCGTAGCGGTTGTTAAAGCGGCGGGCGATGGTGCGGGTGAGCTCGATGTGCGGCAGCTGGTCGCGGCCGACGGGCACCACATTGCCCTTGCAGAACAGGATGTCGCAGGCCTGGTGCACCGGGTAGGTGAGCAGAAGGCCGGTGAGCTCGTGCCCCGAGGCCTCCATCTCGGCCTTGACCGTGGGGTTGCGCGCCAGCTCGGCCTCGGACACCAGCGACAGGAACGGCAGCATGAGCTGGTTGGCGGCGGGCACGGCGGAGTGCGCGTAGATCATGGTCTTGTCGGGGTCGATGCCGCAGGCAAGGTAGTCCATGACCATGTTGTACACGTTGTCCTGGATGTGCTCGGTGGTGTCGCGGTCGGTGATGACCTGGTAGTCGGCGATGAGTACGTTGGTCCTGGCGCCCATGTTCTGCAGCTCAACGCGGCCCTTGAGGGTGCCAAAGTAGTGACCCAGGTGCAGACGGCCGGTGGGGCGGTCGCCGGTGAGCATGGTGAACTTCTCGGGCGTTTTGGCCAGGCCCTCGCGAATGGCGTTGCTCTTTTGCAGCGCGACTTCGTAGCTGTTCTCGTTTGGCATGATTGCTCCTAACGTTCGTTCGCAGGTTTTGATGATAGCGTGTTTATTGAGAGGGGTGGGCGTGAGTGGGTGAGGGACTGCCAGGGGCCGGCTTTCAAGTCCGCCGCGGCGTTTGCGCGAACGGCTACCAACGCCTTGGCACATCCTCGGCAGCTTGCCCTAGAGCTTGTGGTGTCGCTCTTCTTTGCGCTCCTCGGCTGCCTGCTCCTCCTGCTTAAAGGCGGGGTCGTCGGGGGTGACGAGCTCGTCCTCGTGCGTGCGCTTGTTGTAATGGTGGCGCAGCACGGGTTCAAACAGGTGCAGGTGCTTGGCGAAGGCAGCCGAGCCAATGGCGAGCACGGTAAAGATGAGCACACGCATGGGCACCTCGACCTGGTTAATCGCGGCGGCGCCGGCCGAAAGCATGATGCACCAGGCATAGATGAGCAGCACGGCCTGTTTTTGGTTGTAGCCTTCTTGGATCAGGCGGTGGTGGATGTGGCCCTTGTCGGCCTGCCCGATGCTAATGTGGGCGCGCTTGCGGCGCACAATGGCGCTAAACGTGTCGATGATGGGCACGCCGGCAACGATGAGCGGGATGATAAGCGAGGTGAGTGCGGCGGTGCGGCTCACGTTGAGCAGCGAGATGGAGCCCAGCGCAAAGCCCAGAAGCAGCGACCCCGAGTCGCCCAAGAAGATGCTTGCGGGGTTGAAGTTGTAGCGCAAAAAGGCCAGACAGGCGCCAAAGAGCGCAATGGAGAGCGCGGCGGCGTCGATGCGGCCCGAGAGAACAGCCATCGAAAACATGGTGAACGATGCGATGCCGCAGATGCCCGTGGCCAAGCCGTCGAGGCCGTCGATGAGGTTAATGATGTTGGTGAATGCCACCAGATAGATCACGGTGATGGGGTAGGCGAGCCATCCGAGCATGATCTCGCCGGGGGCAAACGGGTTGACGATGAGGTCGATTTTTAGGCCGCCGATACAGGCGATAAGCGCGGCGAGGACTTGTCCGGCCAGCTTTTGCTTGGGCGTGAGCTGGAAGACGTCGTCGATAGCGCCGGTCGCAAAGATGACGGTAAAGGAGAGCGCCAGCATGGGATAGCTAATGTGAAGGCGCGGGTGCGGCACCAGGACGGGTGGCCAGCCTAGGTACCAGGTGCCTAGGATTTGCACAGTGCAGGCGACGACCAGGCCCAAAAACACCGCCGTTCCGCCCAAACGCGGGATGGGCTTGGTGTTGATGCGGCGCTTAGAAGGATAGTCGACGGCATCGAGCTTAATTGCCAAGCGCTTGACCAGGGGCACCGCGAGGAAGGTCGTGATAAAGGCCGCCGCTGCCACGCATAGGTACGGTATGTAGCTCGGGGATGAAGCCATGAATCTAAAAACCGCCAAGCGTCGAAGGGAAAGGTCAGAAGAACGCCATGCGCAAAGGGCATAGCCGAACCATAATACTCGACCAAGGGGGTGCATGGAATTGCACGCAGCGATAATCACGCGCTTACCAGATATTGGGATGTTGTCGATGGCTTGTCGGGATGCCGGCGGGGATCCATACGGACTGTAATGGTGATTTTCGGCAAAAGAAAACCACCCCCCACGTTACGAAAATGAACCCACCTAAAACAGGTGGGTGCCCTCATCGACTGTTCCAGCGTCCTTAACAACGAAGGATACCTGTACTAGGTACGACTGTGTGGGCTCCCTAAATAAACGCGACGGTTCACCCAGTTGCTCCGCGGGGGGCGGAATACCTACATCATAAAGCGGCACTTTATCGATTCCAGTCTTGACATTACAAAAATCGTGTCGGACGATTACGGCGCCTTGGGCTCGAGCCGTCTGTGGGGTTGATCCCTTTACGTTTGAGCTGCTGAATCGTTGTTTTGGAGCATGGTTTTATGCCGACGTCGTTGACCGAACTTTTTTCGCCCGCCTGCCATTTGTGTCCGCGCCGTTGCGGTGCGGCGCGCGATGAGGGCGCGCACGGCGTCTGCGGTGCTAACGACACGCTCAAGGTGGCCCGCGCCGCGCTTCATATGTGGGAGGAGCCGCCTATCTCGGGCGAGGCCGGTTCGGGCACGATCTTCTTTAGCGGCTGCTCGCTCAAATGTATCTACTGCCAGAACCACGAGATCTCGACCGGCAATTTTGGCCTTGAGATTTCGCCTGAGCGCCTGGTCGAGATTATGCTGGAACTGCAGGACCAGGGTGCGAACAACATTAACTTGGTGACGGCGACGCACTATGCGCACCTGTTGCCTGCCGCGATTGCCGCGGCACGGGCGCGCGGACTGGTTATCCCAATCGTCTACAACACGAGTGGTTACGAGCGCGCGAGTGCCGTGGCGGCGCTGGGCGACCTGGTTGATGTGTGGCTCACCGACTTTAAATATGCCGATGCGGCGCTTGCGCAGTCGCTTTCTCATATTAAGGATTACCCGCGTGTGGCCGTGTCGGGTCTGGCCCAGATGGCGCGCGAGATCGAGCGCCGCGGGGGAGAGTTGGTGGACGAGGACGGGCTTATGAAGCGTGGCATCATCGTGCGTCACCTGGTGCTTCCGGGGCATGCAGACGATTCGTGTCGCGTGCTGGACCTGGTGTGGCAGACGGTGGGCGACGTGCCGATCTCGGTTATGAACCAGTACACGCCCAATGCGCTCATGCGCGAGCAGGGCGGCGACCTGGCACGCGCCGTGACGCGTGAGGAGTACGAGCAGGTGCTCGACCATGCCGACGACCTGGGTTTTACGACGATGTTCTGGCAAGAGGGCGGCGCGGTAGACGAGAGCTTCACCCCTGTCTCTTATACACATCTGACGCTGCCGACGA
>CABSNS010000150.1:0-3922 GCA_902479105.1 uncultured Collinsella sp.
GTGTATAAGAGACAGGTCTCGGGACGGACCATGCCCGTGATAGCCATGCCCGGGATCACATCAATAACCGCCTCACCCGGCTTAAAGGCATAGTCAAACACGTCGAGCGAAAGCTTCGGCAGCTTAACAGAGGCGCGCAGCTCATCGGCAAGGGCCGCAACCTCGGCCCTCTCGGGTGCAATCTCGCCCACAAAGGTGCCGTCCTGCGCCACCAGGGCACCGGCGGCATAAACACGATGCGGAGCCTTGGCAAACGTCAGGTCATCGAGCAACAGCAGGTCGGCACGCTTGCCCGGGGCGATGGCGCCACGCAGCTCGTGCGGGTCGCGGCAGCCGTGATCCAGGCCAAACGCCTCGGCCGTGGAGAGGGACGCCATAGAGATAGCGACCACGGGGTCGATACCGGCCTCAATCGCCACGTGGCAGGCATTGTCGATCATGCCGGTCGCAAGCGCATCGGAAGGGGCGCGGTCGTCGGTCGCAAAGCAGCAGCGGCGCGCGCGGGCAGGATTCTCCAGCAGCATCGGGGACAAATTGGCCAGGTCATGGCTGCACGTGCCTTCGCGCAGCATCACGTACATGCCGCGAGACAGCTTGTCGAGCGCCTCCTCGGGAATCGTCGACTCGTGGTCGGCGATAATACCCGCCGCGGCATAGGCATTGAGGTCCTTGCCGGCAACGAGCGGCGCATGACCGTCGACTTGCTTGGACGGCGTCTGGTTAGCGGCATCGATGCGAGCACAGGTCTCGGGGTCGGCCATAAAGACGCCCGGCAGGTTCATCATTTCGCCCAGACCAAAGACATCGCCTGGATGCTCGGCAAAAAACGCCTGCATATCGGCAGCCGAAATAACGGCACCGGCCTGCTCGTCGGGCAGCGCGGGTACGCACGAGGGCATCATGTACTTGATGGAGATGGGTGCGCGGCGGCCGTCCTCAATCATAAAGCGCAAGCCGTCGAGACCGGCAACATTGGCAATCTCGTGGCTGTCGGCAATGGCGGTGGTAGTACCGCGCGTCGCGGCCATGCGAGCATACTCGGCGGGACGGATGTTCGAGGACTCGATATGCAAATGCCCGTCAATAAAACCGGGAGCGAGATAGCGACCCTGGCAGTCGATGACCTCAGTTGCCTCGTAGGTGCCAGCGGCATCGTCGCGACCATCGTAGAGCACGCCGACGATCACACCGTCCTTGACGGCAACGCTACCGGGCGCCACACGCTGGCCATACACGTCGACAATCTGCGCATTGGTAAACAGCGTGTCGACGGGCACGCACCCCTCGGCGGCCTCGATCACAGACCTCATGACCTCAACGGACATACATACTCCTTTAACCGTAGAAAAAAGCTGCGGAGCGGACAGACCTTCACCGCAGCAAGCCAATAGCCATTGTATGCCAAAAAGAAAGTCCCGCTAACACCCCTTCCGCTTAACGGCACCGCCAAATGATCCCTCCGTCCCCAAGGGATCGTCGCAACCAAAAAGGCCGCAGTCGGGATTCCCGGCTGCGGCCTTATTGCACTTGTGAGGTCAACTCGCTCGTTAGACCAACTTAAAGCCCTTGCGCTTGCCCACGGAGAGGGTGTCGCCCAGCTTGAGGGCGCTGGGGTCGATGTTGTAGCTCTTGGGAGCCACGGCCTTGCCGTTGATCTTGACGCCGCCGCCGTCGATATCGCGACGAGCCTGGCCGGCGCTCGCCGAAAGACCCAGGTCCTTGAGCAGGCCGGCGAGGTAGATCTGGCCCTCGTCGTTGACGGTCAGCTCAACGTGCTTCTCGGGGAAGTCGGCGAGCTGGCCCTCCTTGAATACGCGATCGAACTCGGCCTGAGCCTCGTCGCCGGCGCCGGCGCCGTGGTAGGTGTCGCACAGGTCGCGGCCCAGAGCGCGCTTGAGCTCGTAGGGGTCGGCGGAGCCATCGGCCAGGGCGGCGTCGATCTTGTCGACCTCGGCAGGGGTGAGCGAGCTGGCCAGACGATAGTACTTGCCGATCATCTCGTCGGGGATGGACATGGTCTTGCCGAACATGTCCTTGGGAGCGTCGGTCAGGCCGATGTAGTTGCCATAGGACTTGGACATCTTGCGCACGCCGTCGGTGCCCTCGAGCAGCGGCATGGTGAGCGCGATCTGCGGCTCCATACCCATCTTCTCCATGAGCTCGCGGCCGGCGAGCAGGTTGAAGAGCTGATCGGTGCCGCCCATCTCCACGTCGGCCTTGATCTGCACAGAGTCGAAAGCCTGCATCACGGGATACAGGAACTCATGCAAGGCGATCGGCGTCTGAGACTGGTAGCGCTTGGTAAAGTCGTCGCGCTCAAGAATGCGGGCGACGGTGAACTTGGAGCACACCTGCAGCAGGCCGGCCAGATCCATCGAAAGGATCCAATCGCCGTTGTGCACGATGGTGGTCTTCTCGGGGTCCAGGATCTTCATGGCCTGGCTCACGTAGGTCTCGGCGTTGGCCTCGATCTGCTCCTGCGAAAGCTGCGGACGGGTGGAATTCTTGCCCGAGGGGTCGCCGATCAGCGCGGTACCGTTGCCAATGATAAGGGTGACGTTATGGCCCAGGTCCTGGAACTGGCGCATCTTGCGCAGGGGCACGGCGTGGCCCAGGTGCAGGTCGGGGCTGGTGGGGTCGACGCCGAGCTTGATGTTGAGGGGCTCGCCCTTCTCAAGCTTCTTGCGAAGATCGGCCTCGGGAACGATCTGCGCGGCGCCCGAGGTGATGATACGCATTTGCTCGTCAACAGACAGCATTGGGTATCCTCCTTTTGCTATAGCACCCTCGCCGAAAACGGCGGTGCTGGAAGTCCATAAACTCTCATATGATAACAAACTGACGCGACGCGGCACCTACGACAGGAAAATCCTCGTCCTGCCGCACGCGTCAACGGCGACCGGCAGACGTGTACCGTCACGCTCGACCAGATAGCGTACCTGCCGACGACGCAAGCAGTCGCGGCAACGGACCTGTCCCGTCGCATCGGTAGCGCAGACGCCCTCGGCGGTCAGCAGGCAGTGCTCGCACACCATAAGCTCGGGACGGTCGGCGTCGACCGGACCCCAGACGCCGGGTTCAGCAGCCAGTTCGGCAATACGCTCCGCATCATTGCCGAGCAACTCGGCCGGCAAGTACACCCGCCCCGCACCGAGTTCGCGCAGCCAGGCAAGCGTAGCCCGATTCGCGCAGAACACCGGCGCCGCCACGTCAAACGTCACGCCCAGCTCGCGAGCGATCACCACCTGTCCCAGGTTGCGGCAGACGACGCGCCCGGCACGCTGCATCAGTGAGCGGGTCCGGTCAGCGTCACCCGTGCGGCACACCTCGTCAAGCACCACAACGGCGTCGGACAAATCGAGTTCTCCGCGCGGGTCGGCATCCATCAGCTGCCAAGCAAAAACCATGCGAGTGGGAACCGCGCACTCCACCAACTCCGTCGACGCACCGCCATCCACCGCAACGCCCTCAAAGGGCAGCACCTCAACGGCACGCGCAACGGGCGCAATCGCATCCGCCTCGGCCCGCATGCGCTCCAACACCGCCACCGTCTGATCCAACACGCCGGCGCTGCGAATCAGGTATACCTCGCAGCCCGTGCCCACCTTACGCTTGCAATGCACGACGACGCGCTCCCCCGCTGCGGCATCCACCGGGCAGGGCACCTGCGGCCAGCGCTTGGGCACATCGGGACGCGCGTCGACACCCGGATAGAACCGAATCTCGAGCGTGTCACCCGCCGCCACGGCGGCGTCGAACTCAACGGTCACCTCTTCGTGGCCCACAGCGACCAAGCGTCCCACGCGCACGCCCTGGTTAATTGCGCGCTCAAAGCTCATCAGCTCGGCACCCGAACGCCCTCGCAGGTACGCATCTGTCTCTTATACACATCTCCGAGCCCACGAGACTCCTGAGCATCTCG
>CABSNS010000151.1:0-3919 GCA_902479105.1 uncultured Collinsella sp.
CGAGATGCTCAGGAGTCTCGTGGGCTCGGAGATGTGTATAAGAGACAGCATTGGCCCCGCATCGAACTTATGGGTTTCATGCGGCAGGCGAACAGCGTACGAGAGTCTATTTACTTCGGCTGGGAAATGTCGAGTTCGTTGGTATCCAGCCCGAGGTTTCGAGCTCGTTTGGCGCCGCCGTGCGCGCCGCCCGATTCTGCCCCGTGCTCTTTGCCACGCTTGTCAACGGAGGGCAAAAGTATCTGCCGGCCCCCGATGCGTACGAGAAAATCACCTATGAGGCCATGAACTCCGGCTTCGCCGCCGGTTCCCATGAGCGCCTCCTTCAAACCATCCTTGCCGCTTTAAACGCGGCATGACAAAAAGGAGAACTTGCATGAATATCGGACATGCACGCCGCAAGATTACCCCGCAAGGCGACATCTATCTAATCGGATACCGCAACCTCCCCAACCGTCTGGAGCCTGCGACAGGCGTCCATGACGACGTCTTCGCCAACGCGATTCTTTTCCAACAGGACGACCGCGAAGTTTTTCTCTTCAACGCCGATGTTCTCGAGTTTGAGGAGGGCATGGCCGAGGAGGTTAAGACGATGCTCGCCGAGCGCTACGGAATCGACCGTGACTGCGTTCTGCTCTCCGCGACGCACGACCACACTTCGATCGTCGCCTACCATCGCAGCTGGTGGACGGGAAAATTCAACGAGGACTACTATCGCTGGTTCCTCGATACCATCTGTCAATGCTTCGAAGAGTGCCGCGCCAACGTGCGACCTGCGACCTGCCGCATGGGCAAAAAAGTCATCACCGGTTTCTACGACAACCGCATCATCCCAGGTGAACTCGCCGACAATGAGGTCATTGTCGTATCGTTCTTCGATACCGAAGGCAAGCCATTTGCGGGCTTTGTGAACTGGGCGGTGCATTCTGCCTGTGTCGGACCCGACTGCACGGAGCTCACGAGCGAACTCGCCGGTCTTACCGGCAAAAAGCTCGCTCAGAGTCTTGGTTACTATCCGGCCATGGTCGTCGGTGCTGCTGGCGACTGTAGCGACCGCAATTTTCGCCAGGGACGCGGCATTCCCGAGGTCGAGCGCGTTTCGACCGGTCTTGCCGAGGCGATTTCCCAGATCAAGCTCGATCGCGAGGTCGTTCTTGACCGCATCGAGCCTCAGACGTTCTATCACACCGTTGCCCATGACGACTTTTCGCTCACGCTTAAGTGTGCCGTCATCAGTCTGGGCGGCCTGCATCTCTTTGTGTTCCCGAGTGAGCTCGGCAGCGACTTGGGTATTCGCATGAAGCGCGAATGCCCGGTCGAGGGAATAGTTTGCGGTTACACCAACGGCTATTTCGAGTATTTCCTTCCGGCACGCGAGTACGGCCTCTCCTTTGAGACCGAGCGTACTCAGATTCCCCAGGGCGAACCGGAACGTCTGTGTGACAAGTTCTGCCAGACGACGAGACTTCTCGGCGCAGCAGCTTCGCGTCTGTAGGCCTGATTGCGTGGCATGGGCCAATGAGGCTCGCTGCCATGTGATCGGTATCTTCCATCTTCTCTGCCGTTTCCCATCCCGGGCGTACGTGCGTCCGCGGATTTCAAAGGGGGAAGCGGGTTCCTTGTCCTCCCACGTCGACTACGGAGGCATGAAATCGATGCTATACCCCGCTCAGAAAAAGGAGAATTCCATGAAATACCAGAAGCTTTGCGATGAAATCATCACAAAGGTCGGTGGTCGAGACAATGTGTTAGACGTGAGCCACTGCATTACGCGTCTCCGCTTCCACCTCAAGGATGAATCGCTCGCCCAGACCAATGAGCTTAAGGCGACGAAGGGCGTCGTTGACGTTATCCAGGCCGGCGGACAGTATCAGGTCGTGATTGGTGCCACTGTCGAGGCCGTCTACAACGACCTTGTTCAGATTGGCGGGTTCGACTCCAAACCCGCACTCGATATCGATGAGGGCGACGACGTCAAAAAGGGCGATCCATTCTCGCGTCTGCTCGCCATCATTTCCGAGATTCTGCAGCCGGTTCTTGGCGTGCTTATGGCCGGTGGCTTTATCAAGTCGATGCTCGCGCTCTGCACGGTTGCCGGTTGGCTTGCCAAGGACAGCAATACGTATGTGACGCTCTCGGCAATCGGAGATTCGGTCTTCTATTACTTTCCGCTAATCATTGGCTGGACGTCGGCCAAGAAGTTCGGACTTAAGCCCGTTATGGGAATGGCGCTCGGCGGTATCCTCGTCTACCCGACGCTCGTTGCCCTTATGGGCGGAGATCCGCTCTACACGCTCGGCGCCGGCACGGTCTTCGAGTCCAATGTCTACGGTGATATTTTTGGCATCCCGCTGATCATGCAGAATTACTCATCGACGATTCTGCCTGCGATCTTTATCGTCTGGATTGCCTCCAAGGTGCACAAGGCCCTTTCTAACGCGCTGCCCGCGCTTGTGAGCTCGTTCTTCTCCAACATCCTGACGCTCCTCATTTGCGGCATCCTTGGCCTGCTTGTGGTCGGTCCGGTCATGACGGTCCTCTCCAACATCGTTGCCCAGATCATCTTGATGCTCATCAACTTCCAGCCCGCCATCGCCGGCTTCGTCATCGGCACGTTCTGGAGCCTGCTCGTCATGTTCGGCCTGCACTGGGGTATCATCCCGCTGTGGTTCCTCGATGTCGCAACCTACGGCTATGACCTCATTAATCCGCTCGTGTATGCAGGCGGTTGTGCCATCGCCGGTGCTGTGCTTGGCATGATCATCCGAACCAAGGATTCCGAGGAAAATGCTGCCGTCAACATTCCCGCCCTTGTCTCTTCGATTTTCGGTGTCAACGAGCCTGCGCTTTACGCCATCTTGCTGCCGCGTAAGCGCCTTATGTGGGCAACCTTTATTTCCGCTGGTGTAGGCGGCGCCATCGCCGGCCTCATGGGTGCCAAACTCTATGCCTTCGGTGCCTCCGGCCCGCTCGGTTTTCCGAGCTTTATTAACCCTGCCGGCATCGACATGGGCTTTATCGGCCTTGTCATCTCCGGTGTGGTCGCTTTCGTTCTGGCTCTTGTCGCCGCTATGGTGATCGGTACCAGGAAGGACGAGGGCGGTAAGGCGCTCAACATCTCGGTGGACTAGTCTGTCTGCGCACTTTAACTAAATTTGCCTCGGACGGTGACGTGCCGCCCGAGGCATATTTGTGTTTTGTGCCGTTGTCAGCGTGTTTGCGGACACAAGTCTGCGGTTGTGGAGCAGCGGGGATTATGACGGTCGTGCCGCGGTGGAAGACGTACGGTCGCCCTGCAGGAGCTGACGGTAGGGGAGGAAGCCGATGAACGAGACGACCGCCTGCGAGTGCGCGGCGTTTCGCTTGAGGTAGAGCCTGACCTCGGAGGTCGTCGCGGGCTCGAGCGGCACCAGGGCTACCTTTCCGCTGGCGAGCGATTCCGCCGGCTTGCGCATGAGGAATGAGACGCCGGCGCCGCGCGCGACAAGGGAGATGATGTTCTCGGCTCGTTTGCCGGTGAACGTAACACGTGGGCCAAATCCAGCTTCGCGACAAAGGGAAAGGACGAGCTCGCTTACGAACGAGCCTTGGGGAAGCATGAGGAAATTCTCGTCGATAAGGTCGTCTATCTCGACGGTGTCACGTTCGGCGAGCGGATGGTCGAGTGGAAGGACGGCCACGAGCCGGTCGGTCGTAAAGGGAATCTTTTTGAACTCCGGCTCGATGGCGCCGCCGTCACGGATGAAGGCCAGGTCAATGTCCTCGTGCAGGAGCATGCGCTTGAGTGTGTCGCCCTCGCCCTCGATGAGCTCAACGGAATATGAGGGGTTCGCCTGCTGAAAATCGATGACGGCGTCCGTGATCCCATAAGGGGCCATAATGGCTGTCTCTTATACACATCTGACGCTGCCGACGAATT
>CABSNS010000152.1:0-3870 GCA_902479105.1 uncultured Collinsella sp.
TCAGGAGTCTCGTGGGCTCGGAGATGTGTATAAGAGACAGATCTTGCCGATACGTATCTGCAGATGGCGCTGCCTGCGGCGCGTGGTACAGAGGGTATCGGCGAGGACGCCCCCGCGCCTGCCGCTCGCACGGCGGCCTTGACGCTGGCGCTGGTCGCACCGCTGCGCGATCGCATGGCCCGTGAGAACGCCGCCAACGTGTTCGACGGTATCGAGATGCCGCTTGTGCCGGTGCTTGCCAAGATGGAGCGCGCGGGCATGCTCGTGGATCCCGATCGGCTGCGCAGTCTGTCCGAGGGCCTGGCGACCCAGATTACCGAGGTTGAGCGCAGTATTCGCGACCTGGCGGGTGACGAGACCTTTAACATCGGCAGTCCCATGCAGCTGTCGCACGTGCTCTTTGATGTGATGGGGCTTCCGACCAAGGGCCTCAAGAAGACTAAGCGCGGCTATTATTCGACCAACGCCAAGGTGCTGAGCGACCTTGCGCGTGACCACGAAATCGTGCGTCTGATCTTGGACTGGCGTGAGAAGTCTAAGATCAAGTCCACCTATCTGGACACGCTGGGCCCGCTACGCCGTGGTGACGGTCGCGTACACACTACGTACAACCAGACCATCACGGCAACGGGGCGTCTGTCCTCGAGCGACCCGAACCTGCAGAACATCCCGACGCGCTCGGAGCTGGGTCGTACCGTCAAGACGGCGTTTTCGGCAGGCGAGGGAAGCGTCTTTTTGGCGGTGGACTACTCGCAGATCGAGCTGCGTCTGCTGGCGCATCTCTCAGGTGACGAGCACTTGGTGCGCGCCTTTAACGAGGGCGAGGACTTCCATGCCGAGACGGCGGCGCGCGTGTTCGGTGTGCCGGTGTCGGAGGTAACGCCCGACCTGCGCAGTCGCGCCAAGGCCGTGAACTTTGGCATCGTGTACGGTCAGCAGGCCTACGGCCTGTCGCAGTCGCTGCATATCTCGATGGCCGAGGCACGCGACATGATCGACCGTTACTACGAGGCCTACCCGGGCGTGCGTACGTTCCTCGACAACGTGGTGGCGCGCGCCAAGCAGATGGGCTACGCCGAGACCATGTATGGCCGCAGACGCCATATTCCGGAGCTCAAGGCCAAAAACCCGCAACTCCGCGGCTTTGGCGAGCGCACGGCCATGAACCACCCCATGCAGGGCACCGCGGCCGACATCATCAAGATCGCCATGGCCCGTGTGAGCCGCCGCCTGGAAGAAGAGGGCTTTGCCGCTCACATGATTCTGCAGGTACACGACGAACTGGACTTTGAGTGCCCCGTCGACGAAGTCGAGCGCCTAACCACCATGGTCCGCGACGTCATGGAACACGTAGTAGACCTCCGCGTCCCCCTAATCGCCGAAGCTTCGACTGGAGTGACCTGGGCAGACGCCAAGTAAGGGCACGACCACAATTCCAAAGTAACCAAAACCAGAAGGACGCCCCTCATCAACAAGGAGCGTCCTTCGTTCAATAAAAATCAGCCAAGTATCTAGACGCCAAGACGCCATCCAGGCGGCAAGCAAGTCACCGCAGGACCTGGCCGGGCGAGGCGGGTAAGTTTTTCGTAGATTCCGCACGAGCCGGAAAGCACTTAATGTGCTTTCCGAGCGAGCCCAGGACCTGACCGAGCGAAAACCTTGCGCCCGGCCTTCGGCGGCGCGGCCGGATGGTGGAATTGTGTGCAGCCCGGTTTTCCGTTGACCGACGCCGGGGTCCCCGCCATAATACTTTCGGTTCACGCACGAATCCGCTGCCAGAGACAGCCGGTGCGAACGGGCATCGCCCGCGAGCTTAATGGGATATCCCGCCAGCCGAGGTGGTCGAGTAGATATGTCTTCTCGCCCCCGTCGCTCATGCAGCGCGGGGGCTTTCTTTTTGGACATGCCCCCGTCACGTCCTTGTGGCGGACCGTGCCCGGAAAGAATTCGAGGAGGTGTAATTCATGCCCCAGCAGTACAAAATCGACAAGGTTGCAGAGATCGAGTCCCGTATCGCCGAGAACGCCGGTCTGTTCGTCGTCAACTACAACGGTCTGACGGTTAAGCAGGCTCAGGAGCTGCGTCATCAGCTTCGCGAGTGCGGCGCCGAGATGAAGGTCTACAAGAACAACCTGGTCAAGATCGCTCTCAAGAACCAGGAGCAGCCCGAGCTCGACGAGATCCTCGCCGGCCCCGTCGCTTATGTGTTCTACGAGACCGAGCCGGTCGAGGCCGCTAAGACCCTTAAAGACTTCTCCGCTAAGTCCAAGGGCGTCCTTGAGATCAAGGGCGGTATCTCCGACGGCAAGGTCGTTTCCGCTGATGATGTTAAGGCTATCGCCGAGCTGCCCACCAAGGACCAGCTTCTCGGCCAGATCGCCGGTCTCATCTCCGGTTTCGCTCGCGACATCGCTGTCTGCGTCAACGGCGTTTCCTCTGGTCTCGCTCGTTCGATCCAGCAGGTCTCCGAGCAGAAGGCAGCCTAGTCGCTGTTTTCACCCGCGGCGGCAACGCCGCACCCCTGGCGCATTCGCGCCGTGTTTTAACTGATCTCCGTGCACAGACACGGAAACCGAAAGGACTTAGAAATGGCTAAGCTTACCACCGATGAGATCATCGATGCTCTTAAGGAAATGACCCTTCTCGAGGCTTCCGAGCTCGTTAAGGCTATCGAGGACACCTTCGGCGTTTCCGCCGCTGCTCCTGCCGCCGTTGTCGCCGCTCCCGCTGCTGGCGCTGCTGAGGCCGAGGAGAAGACCGAGTTTGACGTCGTGCTCGAGGGCTTCGGCGACAACAAGATCCAGGTCATCAAGGCCGTCCGTGAGCTCACCAACCTTGGCCTGAAGGAGGCCAAGGAGGTCGTCGAGGGCGCTCCCAAGGCTGTTCTCGAGGGTGCCAAGAAGGAGGACGCCGAGGCTGCCAAGGAGAAGCTCGAGGCTGCTGGCGCTGCTGTCACCCTCAAGTAATCAGGCTTTCTCGCCAGATTTCTTTGCAGACGGGGTTCGCATTGCGAACCCCGTCTTTTTCGTTTTGATCCCTCTATTTTGTTGGCTCGGCATACAAATTGCTGCCGCTTGCGGTGCTTTGGCGTTGCTACCGTTGGGCGATAAAATTGCACCATTCGAGCAATAATTTGCGTTGACCTGCTGAAGAATGGCGCTTGCCTACATTAACGTTAATTAACGGCGGTAAGATAAACCGGTATCGCAATTTGGTCTGCGGCCGCCGTGCCGCACGCACAGGGCGCATCCTGCGCCTGCGAAAGGATCCTTGAATAACATGAAGGCAATCATCCCCGCCGCCGGTCTTGGCACGCGTTTTCTGCCTGGCACCAAGTGCACGCCTAAAGAGATGCTGCCGGTGCTCGACAAACCGGTCATCCAGTACGTCGTTGAGGAGGCGCTCGACCCCGATGAGGTCGACGATGCTATTATCGTCACCTCTCCTGGCAAGCCCGAGTTGCTGAGCTACTTCCAGCCCGATCGCTCGCTCGAGAACCTGCTTCGCGAGCGTGGCAAGGACGCCTACGCCGACGCCGTCGCCCATGCTGGTGGTATGCCGGTCGACTTCCGTTATCAGTACGAGCCCAAGGGCCTTGGCCACGCCATTCGCTCTGCCGCCGACGCTGTGGCAGGGGAGAACTTCCTGGTTCTTCTGGGCGATTACGTTGTGCCCAACCGTGACATCTGCGACAAGATGCTTGCCGTCTCCAAGGAACACGGTGGCGCTTCTGTTATCGCCGTTGCCGCGTGCGCTCCCGAGGAGGTCAGCCGCTATGGCGTTATCGCCGGCGATCGCGTGGGCGCTCTCGAGGGCTTCGAGCTGTCTCTTATACACATCTCCGAGCCCACGAGACTCCTGAGCATCTCG
>CABSNS010000153.1:0-3840 GCA_902479105.1 uncultured Collinsella sp.
TCGTCGGCAGCGTCAGATGTGTATAAGAGACAGCGCCGGGACGGCGCGGACGATCGCTGCGCTCGGAGCGCTCGCGACGCGGACGCTCACGACGCTGGAAGTGCTCGCCGTCGCCCTCGGAGGCACCCTCGGCGCGAGCCGGGGCCTCGGGCTTGTCCAGACGATCGAGCGAGATCTTGCCGCGATCGTCGACCTCGATGACGACGACCTTGACCTCGTCGCCCACGTTGAGGACGTCCTCGACCTTCTCCACGCGGCCCTTGGCGACGCGGGAAATGTGCAGCAGGCCATCCTTGCCGGGCAGCAGGTTGACGAAGGCGCCAAAGGGCTGGATGGAGACCACGCGACCGGTGTACTCCTCGCCCGGCTCGGGAACCTTGATGATGAGCTTGATACGCTCGACGGCCTGGTCGACGGACTCGCCGGTACCGCCGACAAAGACGGTGCCGTCCTCCTGGATGTCGACCGAGGCGCCGGTCTCGTCCTGGATACCGCGGATGACCTTACCGCCGGAACCGATGACGTCGCGAATCTTGTCGGTCGGAACCTGGATGGAGACGATGCGAGGGGCGGTGCTGCGCGTGGTGTGGCGCGGCTCGGGGATCACATCGAGCATCTTCTGCAGGATGAAGGCGCGACCCTCCTTGGCCTGCTGCAGGGCGCGGGCCAGGATGTCGAAGGTGAGGCCGGTAGCCTTGTTGTCCATCTGCAGGGCGGTGATGCCCTCGGTGGTGCCGGTGACCTTAAAGTCCATGTCGCCAAGGAAGTCCTCGAGACCCTGGATGTCGGACAGGACCACGGTCTTGCCCTCCTCCTGGATCAGGCCCATGGCGATACCGGAGACCGGGCGCTTAATGGGCACGCCGCCGTCCATAAGGGCAAGCGTGGAGCCACAGGTCGAAGCCATCGAAGAGGAGCCGTTGGACTCCATGACCTCGGAGACGACGCGGATGGCGTAAGGGAACTCGTTCTCGTCGGGGAGCACCGGAAGCAGGGCGCGCTCGGCCAGGTTGCCATGGCCGATCTCGCGGCGCTTGGGGCTGCCCATGCGGCCAGTCTCGCCGGTGCAGAAAGGCGGGAAGTTGTAGTGGTGCATATAGCGCTTGCCCTCGGTGGGCTCGATGGTATCCAGGCGCTGGCCCTCGTTGAGCATGCCGAGCGACAGGACGGAAAGCACCTGGGTCTGGCCGCGTTGGAACAGCCCGGAGCCGTGAACGAGCGGCAGGTAGTTGTCCTTCACCATGATGGGACGGATCTCATCGGAGGCACGACCGTCGACGCGCTCACCGGTCTCGACGACCATGGTGCGCATGGCCTTCTTCTCGAGCTTCTTGAGCGCCACGGGGATCTCGCGCTCCCAAGCGGCCTGCTCCTCCTCGGTGAACTCGGCACGGATGGACTCCTTCAGAGCCTCGACCTTGCCGATACGGGAGAGCTTGTCGGCGTCGCGAAGGGCGGCTGCCATCTCGTCGTAGTGGGCGAAGATGCGCTCCTGGACCTCCTCGACGGGCTGGTCGAGCGGGTACTCCTTCTTGACGATGGGGCCGTTAACCTGCTCCCACTCGGCGACGAACTCGTCCTGAGCCTGGCAGAAAGCGGCAAGGGCCTCCTGGCCAAACTTCATGGCGGCGAGCATGTCGTCCTCGGAGATCTCCTCGGCACCGGCCTCGACCATCGAGATGAAGTCGGCAGAGCCGCCCAGCTCCAGGTCCAGATCGGAGTTCTCGCGCTCCTCGTAGGTGGGGTTGACGATAAACTCGCCGGTCTCCACGTTGCGGCCGATGCGCACGCAGGCAAGCGGGCCCTCGAAGGGCACGCCGCCGAGCGTCATGGCCAGGGAAGCACCCATGACGTTGATGACGTCGAAGGGGTTGACCTGGTCGGCGACAAGCGAGGTAGCGACGATGTGCACCTCGTTGCGGAAGCCGTCCGGGAAGCTCGGGCGAATCGGACGGTCGATCATGCGCGCGGTGAGCGTGGCCTTCTCGCTGGGACGGCCCTCACGCTTGAGGTAGCCACCCGGGATGCGGCCGGCTGCGTACATCTTCTCGTTGAAGTCGACGGTCAGCGGGAAGAAGTCGTAGTTCTTGCGCTCCTTGGAGACGACCACGGTGTCGAGCATCGTGGTATCGCCCTGCTTGACCAGGCAGGCGCCGGTGGCCTGCTTGGCAAGCTCGCCCGACTCAAAGGTGTAGGTCTTGCCGTACAGCTCAAAGGTCTTGGATACGAGTGTCATTGTTCTCCTTTACCCCACAGGCCCCTTGCCTGCGGGCTTCTCATGTGACGCGGGCCCCCTGCCCCCGCCACGCTTCAGAGCGTGATTGTTCGCGCCCTTACACAAAAAGAGCGCCCCGCTGCGCAGGACGCTCTTAGCATGTACAAATCCTACTGGATGTTGTCGCGGATGCCCAGAGCCTTGATGAGCTCACGGTACTCGACGATGTCGTTCTTCTTGATGTAGGAGAGAAGACGACGACGACGGCCGACGAGCATGAGCAGGCCACGACGGGTGTGGAAGTCCTTCTGGTGGGACTTCATGTGCTCGGTCAGCTCCTTGATGCGCTCGGACAGGATGGCGACCTGAACCTTGGGGTTGCCGGTGTCGACCGGGGTGTTACCGAACTGGGCAGTCAGCTCCGCCTTGCGCTCTTTGGAAACAGTCATTGTTTCACCTTTCGTTTTGCGTCGCCCACGGGCGACTCGATTCGCCTCGGACTGGGAAGCCGCCGGTGGAGCGAACAACCAAGGTCGAGGTACCAACAGGTCGGTATGTTACCACAAGCAGCCCGCGCCTGCGCATCATCACCGACCCAACATGAATTCCATCGCGCGGAGGCGCTGATCGGTGTGCGTCGCAGCCCAAACATGCGAAAGCCCGAGCAGGAATGCCGCCGTATGCGGGTCGATTCGCTCGGCCATGAGCGCATCGAAGGTCATGGACATGAGGGCGCGCAGCCATGCGGTCTCACCGGTCGACACCAGTTCGGCACCTGGAACGCTCGACGCGCACGACCCGCACATGAGACCGCCCGCCTGGGCTGAAAAGTACGACAGCATGGGGTCTCCGCACAGCACACAGGCCGAAAAATCGGGACGATAGCCAACGTGCGATAGCAGCTTAAAGACATATGCCGCCACAAGTAGGTCCATATGCGCCGCATCGAGCCCGCAGCCCACCAGGGCAAGCGCTCGCTGCGTTATGGCAAAGGTAAACGGGTCCTCGGCGTCCTCGAACGAGCACACGCGCGCGACCTCGGCGATCGCGCTTGCGGCGCAGGTCGTCTCGTAATCGGGCGCAGCGCCGAGCGGCGCCTCCATAAGCTCGGCCTGAGAAACCACGTCGAGTGACCGTCCATGTGCGAGCAGCATATCGACCGTACAGAACAGCTCGCAGCGCGCAGCCAGGCGTCCGCCGGGTTTGCGGGCGCCCTTTGCCACGGCACGAACCTGCCGTCCCCGCTCGTCAAGCATCGTCAAGATCAGGTCGGTCTCTTTGAGCTTCGTCTTGTCGAGGACGAGCACCTTGGTGCGATATGTCCGGGAGCCTGCCATGCGCGCCGCGCGTCCTTAGTCCTCGGCGTTGTAGCCAAAGCGGCGAATCTGGGCCTCGTCGTCACGCCAGCCGGCCTTGACCTTCACGTCCAGCTCCAAAAAGACCTGCGTGCCAAAGATGCGCTCAAGATCGCGACGGGCGTCGATACCGATATGCTTGATCATCTCGCCGCCCTTACCGATGATGATGCCCTTTTGGCCCTCGCGCTCGACGTAAATGGTGGCGTGCACGCGCAGCACCTTCTTGGTCTGTCTCTTATACACATCTGACGCTGCCGACGAATTAGA
>CABSNS010000154.1:0-3827 GCA_902479105.1 uncultured Collinsella sp.
GCAGCGTCAGATGTGTATAAGAGACAGCGACAACCTGCGAACGAACGGCGAAGGCCGCCTGGAGTACCATCCAGGCGGCCTTCGCCATACTCGACTCAACCAGCCGTTACTTCTTATTACGCATCTGCGCTTCCATCTGGCGCAGCAGGTCCATATCGGACTTGGGGCCGCCCGTACCCAGGCCGCCCATGCCGCCCAGGCCCATAGCGTCCAGGCCGGGGATATTGGGCATGCGCATCTTTTTGCCCTTCTTACCCTTCTTGCCCTTCTTGCCGCCGGCCTGCGCCTGATTGGCCATTGTGCGCATGCGGCCCATCATCTTATTCATCTCGCCCCACTGCTTCATAAGGCTATTGACCTCGGTGGGGGTCACACCGGCGCCCTTGGCAATGCGGGCACGGCGCTGGCCGTTGATGATGGAGGGGCGAAGGCGCTCCTCCTTGGTCATCGACATGATAATGGCCTCGTTCTTGTCGAAGATGCCCTCGTCCAGGTTGCCGCCCATCTGGTTAAGCGCACGCTGGCCGCCGGGGAGCATGCCCAGGATGCCCTTCATGCCGCCCATCTTCTTGACGGCCTTCATCTGGTCGAGCATGTCGTTCATGGTGAAGCCCTCGCGCAGCATACGCTCGGCAGCCTCGAGCTGCTCGGCGTCGGCTGCCTCCTGGGCCTTCTCGATGATGCCGACAACATCACCCATGCCCAGAATGCGCTTGGCCATACGATCGGGATAGAACGGCTCCAGCGAATCGGGTTTCTCGCCCATGCTCACGAACTTGATGGGCTTGCCGGTCACCTGGCGCACGGAAAGCGCGCCGCCGCCACGGGCATCGCCGTCGAGCTTGGAGATGATCACGCCGTCAAAGTCGGTGCGCTCGGCGAAGGTCGAGACGACGTTGACGATATCCTGGCCGGTCATGGCATCGACGACCATCAGCACCTGATCGGGCTTGACGGCCTTCTTGATGTCCACGGCCTCCTGCATCATCTGCTCGTCGATCTGCAAACGACCGGCGGTATCGACGATGACCACGTCACGCAGGTGGTCGACGGCCTCCTGAATGGCGCCCTTGGCGATGTCGACCGGGTGCGCACCGTCGCCGCGGAAGACCGGCACGCCGATCTCGCCACCGAGCGTGGCAAGCTGGTCGGCAGCGGCGGGACGATAGACGTCGCACGCGGCGAGCAGCGGCGAGCGGCCCTGCTTCTTGAGCAGGTAGGCCAGCTTTACGGCCGCCGTGGTCTTACCGGAGCCCTGAAGGCCCACGAGCATGATGACGTTGGGAATGCGGTTGCTAAAGACGAGCTTGCTCTCGGTGGAGCCGAGCATCTCGGTAAGCTCGTCGAGCACGATCTTGACGACGTTTTGCGCCGGCGACAGCGACTCCATGACCTCGGCGGTCATGCAGCGCTCCTTGGTCTTGGCGACAAACTCCTTGACGACCTTAAAGTTGACGTCGGCCTCGAGCAACGCCATGCGAATGTCGCGCATGGCAGAGGTAATATCGGCCTCGGTCAGCTTACCCTTGCCGCGCAGGCGGTCAAATGTGTCGTTGAGGCGATCGCTCAGAGAATCAAACACTAGTCACTCCTTAATTGGACTCGCCCACCAGGGCGCGGCAGAAATCTTTGGCATTGAACTCCTGCAGGTCATCGACCTGCTCGCCCACGCCGATGCGCAGGATCGGGAGCTTGAGCTTCTCGGCCACGGCCATGGCGATACCGCCCTTAGCCGTGCCGTCGAGCTTTGTCATGATAATACCGTCCAGGCCAAGCGCCTCGTTAAACTCGAGCGCCTGGTTGAGGCCGTTTTGGCCCGTTGCGGCATCGATCACGAGCACGACATAGACGGGCATGGGGCCGGCGGCCATATTGGCGGCGCGCTTACGGGTCACATTGACCACCTTGGCAAGCTCGCGCATGAGCTCGGGGCTCGTGTGCAGACGACCGGCGGTATCGATGAGCACCAGGTCGCTGCCGCGCTTGTCGGCCTCGTCGAGCACGTCGTAGCAAACACTTGCCGGGTCGGAGCCGCGGTCGCGCTTGATGACGGGGACGCCAGCTCGCTGGCCCCACACATCGAGCTGCTCGATAGCGGCAGCGCGGAAGGTATCGGCCGAACCGATCACGACGTTCTTGCCGCGGGCGGCCATGGCGCTCGCGATCTTACCGACCGTCGTGGTCTTGCCGGCACCGTTAATGCCCACAAACAGCACGCAGCTCGGCGTATCGGAGAACGGATCGCGCTCGATGGGCACAAAGTGCTGCTCAAGCTGCTCGGCCAGAGCACGGCGAAGCTGCGGAGCGGTCTTGAGGTTCTTCTTGGCCGCGGCATCGCGCAGGTCATCGGAGACCTTGATAGCGACCTCGGCGCCCATGTCACCCATTACGAGGGTGTCCTCCAGGTCCTCCCAAAAATCCTCGTCGACCTCGCCGCCAAAGTAGAAGACCTCGTTGAGGGCCTCGCGGCTGCGCTCAAGTCCGCGCGAGAGAGCATCGAAGAATCCCATTATGCATTCACGACCTTTCCGGTTTCGCGATCGAGTTTTTGCGAGACGACGCGACTGACGCCGTCGGCTTGCATCGAGACGCCATAGAGGACGTCAGCGTCCTCCATAGTACGGCGCTGATGCGAGATAACCAAGAGCTGCGTATCGGAACGCAACACATCGAGCGCGCCGATGAGCTTGGACAGGTTGGCGTCATCGAGCGCCGCCTCGACCTCGTCCAGCACATAGAACGGCACCGTGCGCGTGCGATACACAGCAAAGAGCAGGGCGAGCGCCGTCAGGCTCTTCTCGCCGCCCGACATGAGCATCATCTTGGTGATGCGCTTGCCGCGCGGCTGCGCCACGACCTCGATACCCGTCTCGGCAGGATGCTCGGGATCGGTCATCTCCAGATGAGCCTGGCCGCCCGGGAAGAGCATAGCGAAGATCTCGCGGAAGTTCGCGTCGACCTTCTCAAACGTCACCAGGAAGGCCTTCCGCATCTTGCGATCAATGGCCACCGTGATCTTGGTGAGCGCCTTGCGCGCGCTCTCCAGATCGGCCAGCTGCTCCTCGATGTAGTCGGCACGGCGCTTGAGCTGCTCGTACTCCTCCATGGCAACTTGGTTAACGGGACCAAGGTTGTTGATCTGGCGCACAAGCTGGTTGAGTTCGCGCTCGGCGGCATCGCGGTCCGTGGGCGCCGGAAGCATGAGCGCTTTCTCGAGCACCGTCGTGCCATCGGCGGTAATGGCCTTAATGGCGGCCTCTACCTGCACCTCGAGCTTGCCACGCGCGACCTTGAACTCGTTTTGCGTGGCAGAGGCGGTATCGACTCGCTCCTTAGCGCGGGCAACCTCTGCCTTGGCATCTTCGATGGTCTTCTTGAGCGAAGCGGAGTCCGCCTCCTCCAGAGAGGCCTGGTCACGCAGGCGCGCTGCCCAATCCGACGCGCGTTCCAACAGGGCAGAATAGCGTTCGTGCATGGGATCGACGCGCAGGCGCAGCAGCTCGAGCGAGCGCGAAGCCTGGCGTGTTCCGCGGATACGACGGTCGATGCCCTCAAGACGATGCTCCAGGTCGGGCACGCGGCCCTTCAGCGAACGCAGGCGCTCGCTCGTCTGGGCCAGGCGCACCTTGGCATCGGCGAGCTTACCGGCGGCCTCGGAATCGTCACGGCGAACGCGATCGAGCTCATCGTT
This sequence comes from uncultured Collinsella sp., assembly GCA_902479105.1. Classification (GTDB taxonomy): domain Bacteria; phylum Actinomycetota; class Coriobacteriia; order Coriobacteriales; family Coriobacteriaceae; genus Collinsella. The sequence continues at coordinate 3,692 of CABSNS010000154.1, forward strand.
GGCCTCGGCAATCTGGAGACCCAGGTCGCTTGCCTGTGCACGCGCCTCGTCACGCGAACGGGTGAGTTCGTCAACGCGCGGGCGCGCAGCGCGAACGGCCTCGGCGGCCTCCTCGCGGCGCTTGGAGATGCGCACG
>CABSNS010000155.1:0-3812 GCA_902479105.1 uncultured Collinsella sp.
TTCGTCGGCAGCGTCAGATGTGTATAAGAGACAGGGGGATGAGGGCGGATGGGCCGCCGTCCGCATCGGGCGCGGCGACGTGGAAAGCATCGACTGCGAGAGCGGCCGGACCGTGTACATCGCCGGAGGGGAGTGAGTTGCATCAACAGGGCGTGGGCGCGCCAATGGCACGCCCACGCCGGTTTTCCGGGGATGTCTCGCGCCATCCCCGCACCCCTGCGCGCCAAGGGGCTGCTGCCCCTTGGAACCTTGCTTAAGGAAACTCGAGGGTGCGTGACGAGTTTTGGGATTTATGCGTTTGCCGTCGATGGGCTCCTGTCCGGCATATACACGCTCTGACCCGGAATCCGGTGGCGGGGGGCTATTTCGTGGCGCCGCAGCCCGAGCACTTGTACCCGGTGGTCACGGTCTCGTCCCATGCCGCACTTACCTGAACCTGTTCGTTGTAAGCATCGGAAACCTTTACCTGTTCGTCATAAGCCGCCTGCACAGTACGAGTTTCTGAATGACAAGAACCACAGTTACCGCCATTAAGCAACGAGTTCTTAATATGAGCAGCTTCGTTCCCGGTAATATCCGCACCGCAGTTATTGCAAATGCTGACATACTTCACAGCCGCATCGTGGTGGACGGTCTTGTACTGCGCATCGTGGTGGACGGTCTTGTACTGCGCGTCGTGATGGACGGTCTTGGTCTGGGCAACCCAGTTGTGCCGATGAGAGACGGCTCCCTGCGCGGAGGAGTTTCCCGATCCTGATCCGCCGGAGTCCTTACCGCTCTTCCCGGACGACGGGACGTTCGAGCCGTTACCCGTCGTCCTACTCTCGTTCGCAGCGGCTTCCCCAGCCTGGGCGTCTTCGGTCGTCGGTCCGGAGACTTCGTTCATGTCGCCTCGCGCGACGGAGCTCGTCTCATTGTCTTCTTCGGTTGTTCCCGCGGCTTCTCCCTGCATGGACGCAGCCGAATTGCCTTCGTCTTTATTTCCCATGGGCATGGCGTGCGGCCAGGCGAGAGCGAGGATTGCGGCGAGCAGGACGGCCGCCGTCGCTATCGCCTTCCTCTTCGACTTCGCTTGCGTGATGATTGCCGCCACGAGTCGCCTGTTTCCGCATGGTTCGGTGCCCCTGTCGCGCCTACTCTCCATTGACGAACACCACCGCGCTCCACTCGGAGGAAAGGGTTAGCGTGAGGGAGCCCCTGCGGTCGGACAGCTTAAAGTTTGTCGCCTCGCCCCCGACGGTCATCGTCCCCTCGTAGATTAAGGGTCGCGGCGACGATCCGTCCGAGCTTACCCACTGGGAGGTCACGTCGAGCTCGTATTCGCCGGAATGGTCCGAGGCGAGCCATGAGCTCTCGCGCGGGGCGTCGGTGTAAGAGCCCTTCCTCTGGTATTCGCCCTTCGTGAATGCGAGCGAGCCGTCGTCGAACGAGAGCGTCTCTGCGACGGTTTGGGTCGAGGGCGGGTTCTTCACCGACCAGGTGGCACTCTCCAGTGTGTCTCTCACCCTGTCGGGCGTGGCCGCCGTGTATTCGTCGTAGTAGGACTTTGCCGCCGACTCGTCCTCGAAGTACCTCTCGCCGTAGTCTTCGCACCCCAAGGGCACGTAGCTCCCGTCGTCCTGCCTCACGAGCGTAACGGTGCCTAGCTGCGAGGAGGACAGAACCACATCGTCGCCCTCGGCTTCCCAATCGCCGCTGAGCTCCTGGGAGCCGACATAGTGCCAGGTGCTCTCTTCGAACTTGATCGTCGACGCGGATCCGGGCTTGTTCGCGCACACCTTGCCAAGGGCCACGCTGCCGCAAACCGAGTAGTAGTAGAGGGTCTTGCCGCTGATGCTGCTCTTGCCGCACCCGGCGAGCCCGAGCGAGCCCATGACGGCGAGGGGTCCCGCTGCGAGAAACGCCCTCCTAGAGATTTCAATGTTCATCGTGCTTCCTCCCAGATTGAAATCCTCTGATTCCCGTATTGTATTTCAAATTATCACTTATATAGGTGTGACTTATATAGAACAGGGCCGAATCATTGACACCGACGGTAAGGAGGTGCCGATGACTCAACTGGGCCCCAAGATGCGCGTGGGGCTTCGCGTCAAGGAATTGAGGGCCGGGCTCGGCGTGAGCCAAGAGGCCTTCGCATATTCCATCGAGATGTCGCGCACCTATTTCGCCGAAGTCGAGACCGGCAAGCGCAACGTCTCCATCGAGAATATCGAGCGCATCGCAGGCGGGCTCGGCGTCTCCTTGAGAGAGTTTTTCGATTCAGACCTGTTCGATGGCTAGCTCGGCTGCCGACTTCTGGCGTCATTTTTCGGCGCTATGGCTCGAATGCTACGCATCGCTTTGGATTCGGTTTTCCGCCACGAAGTGGCGGTGTGGATTCGGTTTTCCGCCACGAAGTGGCGGTGCAGGATAAGGCTCCACTACGTTTCGCCGAAGGCGAACGGCGCAACTCGGCGAGCCGAGTTCGAATGCGCAGGTCAAAGCCTGAGCGGTGCATCAAAAGGGCCCGCGCCCGCGCGTAGTGCACGGGTGCGGGCGCGTAGTCTTATGGGACGTTCTTGCTGGTAACGGGCGATTATGGGGGGCTAGAACCCCTCGGGAACGTAGCTGTCGGCCGCTTTCCGCCCCGCCGCTGCGATGTTGTTTACAACGATGCCATTCCATACCCTCGGTACCTCCTTGTTTCGCATTCTGCGAGAAGCGATGGACCGCTCCATAAGCGTGCGCTCGGCCTCGGACGATGTCATGCCGAGCATGCCGCCCACAAACGTTTCGGTAACGTCTCGGCTGGGGAAGGCCATAGGTACGCCGTCGTGGATCACGAGCGCGCCTGTTTCGCGGCCCGTCCAGCGCTGGATCTCGTCTGGAGTTATGAGGGGCCTGCGCACGAGGCCCTCGCTCGTTCCCGTCGAGCCAGTGTTCACTCCTTTTGTGCGGCTTGTGGATTGCGCAACCGCTGTGTAGGACCCCATGGACTCGGAGAGCTTGCGGGCGGTTTCGAGGTTCGAGCACGAGAGTACGACCTTGTCCTTGAGGAGGTCTAGGATGGTCTCGGCTTCTTCGCGGCTGTAGCCGGAGACCGATTGCAATTGAAGTAGCGACTGGCAGAACCACAGGACGCGGATCCCCTCTGACCTCATTTCACCGAGGTCCTGGACGATGCGTTCGTTGCGGCCGAGGGAGGCCGCCTCATCGAGGAGGAGGACGGTCTCTACGGGACAGCGGCCGGCGTGGGCGCCGGCGCAGGAGCGCAGCGCCGAGAGCGCCTGGGAAACGAACGTCTGCACGAGCCGCTTGTAGTTTCCGGTCGCTGAGGAGGACGAGACGAAGACCACCGTGGGCTCCTCGCCGATGCCGTCGAGCCCGCACTCGTCGTCGTGCAGCATCCTCGCCACGTTGCCGTCGATGTATTCGGTTAGGCAATTGCTGAGGGTCGAGACGATGCCCGGGCCGCCTCCGTGCTCGCCGTTGAGGCCTCCGAGAAAGGGGAGTGCGGGGTCACCTGAAGGCAGAGACGCCGCCAGGGCGGCGACGCGCTCGAGCGCTCCCTTCTCGCCCGAGGGCGAGATCGCCGCGGCGACGGACATGACGGTCTTTTCCTCATTGGGGATGGACGGACCCTCGATGAGGGCGAGGGAGATGCCGACGAACAGGTTCCGGGCCCCGTCATAAAAGAACGGCTGTCCCTTCGACGGTGCGGGCACTATGCAGCGCGCGACTTCCCGCAGCTCGCGGGTGCAGCCGCCGGTTCCCTCCGCATTAAAGGCTTCCTTCGCCCTCTCGAGCGGGTCGAACCGCGCCGAAGAGGCGGG
>CABSNS010000156.1:0-3809 GCA_902479105.1 uncultured Collinsella sp.
CTGACCAAAATCTAACCAATAGCTTGACGAAAATTGTGGAGACCGGGACCCCACACAAAAAGTGCCGCCCCAAAGGGCGGCACACAAACTTATTATCAGCTTTTCTGTAACGAGCACGCGACGACTCAACGCCGGAGCGCAGGGCGGGAAACCTTTGCCTCGCGCGACCCTGCGAAGCCGTGAGCGAGAGGGAAAGGTTTCCCCGCCCTGCGCTCCGTGGTCGGTGAGGACAGACTACATGCCTGCGAGACCTCGGGCGGCGGTGGCGCACATAAACGCCAAAGCTAGAATCACGAGCGAGCCCGCGATGTCTGCCAGCACGCCCATTGCACGGCGTTCAAACAACCAGCTCTCAAAGTGCGGGGCGACGTTGCGCCAAACACGCCACAGCAAGATGCCCATACCGATGACGCCCGGGATATTGAGCAGTAGGATCTCGGAGCACAAAAGACCGATCAGGTTACCGGCGGCAAAGCCCGCATCACCCTCGCAGTATTTGCGGTAGACCATATACAGCATGTACGCCACAAACGGCTGCAAGCACGCAGAAATAAACGAGACCACCATCGAGGGGTCCTGCGAAAAGACCTCGGTGAGTTTATCGACACTCGTGGCGTCCTTCGAAGCCAAGAATAAACCGATAACCACAAGGGGCACCACGCCCAAAATTACCTCGACCAGAGTAAACAACTTGGCAGTCAAATCCTCACTAGCCGAATTCAAATGAGGCGCCCACTCAGGATGAGCATGCGCGCCGACTTTCTTGTCCTTCTCAGCACGATCGGCCTTTTTACCCTCGGCAACCCGATGACCAGGATCCTTGCGAGTTCCCGCCGCAGCAACCCGAGCTCGAGACTTCTTGCCCATAAAAAACACCCCATCAGGTAGTAGATAAACTAAAAGTCGCTACCCAGTGTACCCCACCCATGAACGGCGCCGTCCCAACCAGTCCCCATACAAAAACGTGCCGCCCCAAAAGGGGCGGCACACAAACTTTTTTATTAGCTTTTCTGTAACGAGCACGCGACGACCCAAAGCGGGCCGGGAGGGCCGGACTACCTTCCCTCAACGCGACCCTGCGAAGCCGTGAGCGAGGAGGGAAGGTAGTCCGGCCCTCCCGGCCCAGCTCACGCTAGCGCCAAGCGCTAGTAGTTCACCACCTGCTCCTCAAAGTACGCCTTCGGGTGGTTACACACCGGGCACACCTCAGGCGCCTCGGCACCAACGTGCAGGTGCCCGCAGTTCAGGCACTTCCATACCTTCACGCCCTCACGCTCAAACACCTCGCCCGACTCGATGCGCTCGACGAGTTTGTTGTAGCGCTCCTCGTGGGCCTTCTCGACGGCGGCGACACCACGGAACTTCTCGGCGATCTCGGCAAAGCCCTCCTCCTCGGCGGTCTTGGCGAACTCGTCGTACATCGTGGTCCACTCGTAGTTCTCGCCCGCGGCGGCGTCGCGCAGGTTGTCCAGAGTGCCCGGAACGGCGCCGTCGTGCAGATACTTAAACCACAGCTTGGCGTGCTCGGACTCGTTGCCCGCCGTCTCGGCAAAGATATTCGAGATCTGAACGTAGCCATCCTTCTTGGCCTTAGATGCGTAGTAGCGATACTTGGTGTGTGCCTGGGACTCACCGGCAAAAGCGGTCTCGAGGTTCTTCTTGGTTTGGGAATTCTCAAAATCCATAGGTGTACTTCCCTTCAACACGTGCCGCCCATAGGCTTTGAGCGACCTTGTCTTTAGGATGCCCTCAAGCCGCGAATTTAAACCTTACAATCCCGTTCTTCAGATTTGAGCGGGCTACACACTCAACCAACGATCGTCCTCGGCTCGGCAAAAGCCCTCGCGCTCCAGGTCAGCTAGAATGCCCGCGATCAAGTCGCACTCGACCGGCCCGCGACCGGCTGCCGCTTCCATCTCGTTAACGCCCACCACGGCATCAGCAAGCGTAATCCCCGCCGGCTGCCCATCGCGCGCTGCCAACAACATACGCACGATATGCGCGCGCTTTTGGCGGCGCGAGCCCTCAAACTTGGACTGACGACTATAGCCCGCCGACCGCCTGGACGGATTGGGCAGCGTCTTTTTAAGATACGCGCCGTAATCCAGCAATGCGTAATACCACGCGCGCGGCGTGTCGGCATCGTCTTGAGGCGCGGCAAAGGGCGCGATCTCGTCCGCCGCCGCACCGGGGGCCGCCGGACAGGCAGCTTGGATCAGCGGCACCAGTTCGCGATCGGGAACGGCCGGCACATCGGGAAAGAAATGATGCAAAAAGACCGTGCGCACATTGGTCTCCAAATACACGCCCGGAAGATCAAACGCAAACGAACGGATGCCCTGCGCCGTTGCCGGGCCAATGCCGGGCAGAGCGACCAAGTCACGCGTCTCGCGCGGAAACTCCCCATCCCAGTCCTCTACAACGCACTGTGCAGCCCTGTGAAGCGCCAAGGCGCGGCGATTATAGCCCATCCCCTGCCACGCATCCAAGACATCGGAAGGGACAGCCTGAGCGAGCGCCTGAACAGTCGGAAAGCGATCGAGCCACGCCGGCATACGCGTCTCCACGCGCGGCACCTGTGTTTGCTGCAACATAACCTCAGAAAGCCAAATGATGTACGGATCGCGTGTACGGCGCCACGGAAGGTCGCGATAACGCAGGACCCCTTCCGAACGAATCATCGAACGAAAGGGGTCCTGAATCATGGCTATGCTCCTTATGCGGCGCTATTCCTCCCGGTAAGCGCACGCGCAGGTGGCGTACTCGGGAAACGCTTCGCGGTCGGCGAACTTGGGATCGACGGCTGGGAACTGGCGGTGAGCGACGATGTCGCCGAGCGAAACGGAATCGAGGTAGTCGCGCATCAACGCCTGGGCTCCGGCCCACAGGGGATGATAGCAGCACGCGCCCATGCGCGCACAGTCACCATCGGGCGCGGTGCAATCGTTCATAACCATAGGACCCTGAACGGCCTCGACGACCTGGCGGATAGTGACGTCGTCCGGACTGACCTTGAGACGCATGCCACCGTGGACGCCACGCAGGCTCTCCACAATACCGGCCTGGACCAAACCGTGCTGAATCGAGCGGGCAAACGAATACGGAACATTGACCTCTTCGGCAGCGGTGCGAACAGAAAGTAAGCACTCCGGATCCTCGGCAAGCATCGCCAGCATACGAAGGGCGTAATCAGCCTTCCTCGATATGTCCATTTTTCCCCTTTCAAGGAATACGAACAGCTCGAACGAGCTCCGGGGCCGAGCTTGTGTCGAGACGCTAAATGACCGCCAGGACATCCAAATGGTAAATCGGATATCCACTGAGTGCCGCGCTTGGAGCGAAATGCATCAGATGCGGCGCACAGTGCAATTTAGTATAACCTAACCCCCTGTCTCGTAGAACAGGTGTTGCGCAACAAAGCTGTTGTTCAGACAGATATACTCATTAGATTTTACTTGCGTTCCCGAAGGCGCGGGGGTTCTGGGCGAAGATGCACCAGGGCGATCGTTCTATCAAAACAAAGTGCATCAAACGCAAAAAGCCACGTCCGAAGACGTGGCTTTAATTGCGTTGGCGGGAAGTACGGGGCTCGAACCCGCGACCTCCGACGTGACAGGCCGGCGCTCTAACCAAACTGAGCTAACTCCCCAGGCAGACGTTCGCGTTTGTTTCCACTCGCGTGCGCTGCGGGGATTAGTATACACAGAAGTCTGTCCGACGCGCAACAACTTTTTTGAAAAAATTTTTCGGTCCCTCCGGGAGGGTCTCCGGGGCTGGGGGCGGGGGTTAAGTTTGCTGCTCTACAGTCC
>CABSNS010000157.1:0-3778 GCA_902479105.1 uncultured Collinsella sp.
ACATTAAGTGGCCTTCGGCTCGTGCGGAACTCGCGATAAACCTTATGCCCCGCCCCTCCGGAGCCACACGGGAGGCAGGTTAACTAATTCGGTCCCGGCATTCAGAAAAGTCAGTGCAGCAAAATGGCGATGCGGATAACGACATGGGCATGGTTTTCGCTGCGCGCACGGGTCCCCTGGGGAGCGCCGTGCATTTTTGGGAGTATTCAGCAAGCCAGGACGGCTGCATACACGCCGGACACACCATATTGGTCCCAAGGACGCCTTCGACCGGCGATTTGAGTCGGCAGGCAAACCCCGCCAGGACAAAAAGGCATGCTTCGCGCCGCGCCGGACCCCAAAATGACGTCAATCTCCGCAACGTTACTCAGCCGCAGCGGCACCGGCAGAGCTCGCGGTGCTGAATACTCCGTTTTTTGCACGGCACGGGCGGGGGTACATCAGGATCAGAAAGGACATCCCAGCCTTTTTATGCGATCTGTAATGGGAAGTATGCAAAACACCAAGAGATAGCATTGCTGGTGTCCAAATTGAGCGCGGGGCAGCAGCACCTCCGCCCCGCACCCAAATCCAACAGAGCAGGGACGCTCATGGCGGATCCCCACCAAAACGCAAACGCGGCTCGAGTGCTATCCCAAAATAGGCTGCCCGAGCCGCGCTTAACGGTACGGCATGAATACTTAGCGCTCGTAAATCAAGTTACCTGCCAGGTAGGTGGCCTGAACCTTGGTGGCTTGGAGTTCTTGGGGGTCGATGGTGAGCGGGTTTTGGTCCAGGACTACCAGGTCGGCATACTTGCCGGGCTCCAAGCTGCCGAGGTTTTGCTCGTCGCCCGCTGCATAGGCGCTGCCCAGGGTGTAGTTGCGCAGGGCTGTTGCTGCATCGATGCGCTCGCTCGGTAACCAGCCGCCCTCGGGCCAGTGGCTTTTGGGATCCTGGCGCGTGATAGCCGTGTAGAGCACGTTCATGCTTGTAACAGCTGTGATGGGGCTATCGGTGCCGAAGGCTTGGCGGATGCCGCGCTGCTTATAGGTCGCAAACGGCCACATGATGCGGCTGCGTTCCAGGCCCAGATCGCGCTCGGGGCCGCCCGGGTCGAGTGTAATGTGACAGGGCTGGCTCGAGGCAACGACGTTAAGCTTGCGTAGACGATCGATGTCCTCGGGCAAGAGGTTCTCCAGGTGCTCGAGCGTGTTATGGCCGTGCTGGGGCAGGCCGTACAGGTCGGCGGCCTCCTCGAAGATATCCAGCGCGGCATGAATCGCACCGTCACCAATGACGTGGATGCGCACGGTGTGACCGCGCTCCGCGGCCGCCAGAACCAGTTTGCGCATGCGCTCAGCCGGAACCGTCAGACGGCCCTGATCGCCCGGGAAGCGCGGGTTGGTATAGGGCTCGGTGAGATAGGCCGTGTGTTCGCTCGACACACCGTCGAAGAACTGCTTAAAGCCTGGCGCCGAGAGCAGCGCGTTGTTCGCGTAACGTGCCTGCAGCTCTTCCAGGCGCGACTGGTCATCCAGCAGCGTGGGGAACAGATGGGCTCGGATGCCCAACTTGCCGGCTGCCTGCAGCTTGTCATAGACGTCGTCGCGGATAAAATCGCAGCCCGGCATGGGCATGAGCGACATATCGCATATCGAGGTGATGCCCTGCTCGGCCATCCGCCTCATTTGATCGGCGTAAGCGCTTGCGATGCGATCCTCGCCCAGCCACTCAAGGCAGCGCGGTAGCAGCTGCATGGCAGCCGCCTCGTGAGCAATACCCGTGAGCTCGCCGTTTGCGTCCTTGTCGTAGCTACCGCCCGCTGGTGGCTCGCTGTCGCGCGTGACGCCGAGTGCATCGAGTGCGCGGGTGTTGAGCCACAGCGTGTGCCCGTCACCCGAATACATAACACAGGGACGATCGGGGAATGCCACATCGAGCGACGCCTTGGTAGGATGCTCGGGCGGGTCCCAACGGTAGTCGCGCCAGCCCTGCGTCACAACCCAAGCGTCGTCGGGCAGGTCCTGGGAAAACTCGAGCGCATGTTGCACCAGCGCCGCCTCGGACGTGCCCATATCCATGAGCATGTACGGCGAGGAACCGACCGAGGTATGGAAGAAGTGCAGATGAGCGTCATGGAAACCGGGGCAGACAAACTGCTCGCCGTAGTCGATAACCGACGTAGCGGCAGGAGCGGCGGCGATCACGTCATCGGGCGCACCGACTGCGACGATACGGTCGCCTGCGATGGCAATCGCCAGCTCGCGGGTGGTATCGATGCCGTCTTGCGCGGTAAAGACGTTCTTGGAGCGGATAATCCGATCGATATGTTGCATGGGCATCCCCATCTCTGGCAGGAAATTCAACACCCCCGAGTGTACTCCCCCGCCCTTGTAACAAAACCCCAAGCGGCAAACGGCAACTTTACCAGCCCTAGCGGCAGGTGGCATACTGGAGAGAGCCTGTACGATTTTGCGATCAACCCAGCAAGGAGCAAATCGACCATGACGAAGACCAAGGCACAGCAGATTATGGCGGCGACCGAGGCTCGCGCGGCTGACGACGTCACCGCGGCCATCCAAGATATCGCTACCGAATTTGAACCATATATCATCAAACAGCGCCGGCACTTCCATAAGCACCCGGAGCTGAGCCTTGCCGAGGAGCGCACGACCTCCGACATCGCCAACCAGCTCGACGCCATGAATATCCCCTACGAGCGTCCGCTCAAGACCGGCTTGGTGGCAACGCTTCGCGGTACCGCGCCGGATGCCTACCGCGAGGACGGCACGCCGCGCCGCCGTATCCTGCTGCGTGCCGATATCGACGCCCTGCCCGTCACCGAGCAGACCGGCGAGGAGTTCGCCAGCGTCAACGAGGGCTGCATGCACGCCTGCGGCCACGACTGCCATATCGCCATGATGCTCGGAACGCTGCAAATCCTGCGCCATATGACCGACGACATCCACGGTGAAGTTCGCATCGTATTCCAGCCCAGCGAGGAAAACGGCCAGGGCGCCAAGCTCATGATCGGCACGGGTGTGCTCGACGGCGTCGATGGCGCCTACGCCGCGCACATTTGGAGTGAGGTCGACGCCGGCACCGTAAGCTGCGAGCCCGGTCCGCGCATGGCCAATACCGACTGGTTCCGCATCGACGTCCGCGGCACCTCGTGCCATGGCGCCATGCCCCAACGCGGCCACGACGCCGTCATGGTTGCCGCCGAGATTGTCAACGCCCTGCAGACCATCGTCTCGCGCGAAATCAGCCCCTACGAGCCGGCCGTCATCACCGTCGGCGAGCTGCACGGCGGCACCGCGCGCAACGTTATCGCCGGCACGGCCTACCTCGCCGGCACAGTGCGCACCTACGGCGATTCGACCCACGAGGAAATGCCGGAGCTCATGCGCCGCATCGTGGAGCATACCGCGGCAGCTCTGGGCGCCGAGGCAGAGCTCACCGACTACACCATCGCCAACTACAAGGTCGAAAACGACGCCGCCTCGAGCGAGCGCTGCCGTCAGGCTGTAATCAAGTGCCTGGGCCCCACCGGCCAAGGCCATTATCGCGGCACGCTTTCGGGCGAGGATTTTTCGGAGTACCTGCATCGCGTACCGGGCGTGCTCGCCTTTGTAGGTACGCGCAACCCCAAGATTGGCGCCACGTACGCCCAGCATTCCTGCTTCTACAAGATCGACGAGACCGTGCTGGCAAAGGGCTCCATGGTGGCCGCCCAGTATGCTATCGACTTTTTGGCCGAGCCCACGAGACTAGGCATGATCTCGTATGCCGTCTT
>CABSNS010000158.1:0-3777 GCA_902479105.1 uncultured Collinsella sp.
TCTGTAACAAATACTCGGTAAAACGGGGTCTAGTTGTTACAGATCGAGACGTTAGTTTTCGGCTGAAATGTTTGTCTAAATCTGTAACAGCTATGGTTCAAAAACCGGTCCAGACGTTACAGATTGAGATGATTGGTTGGGACGGTCCATCGGCCAACCAACTATCCTCATCTGTAACGAAATGTCATACATTTCTTTCTGTACTGGACACCCCCAGGGGGTATGGGTGTATAGTATCGGCGGGTTAACAATTCCAACACCGAACTACAGAAAGGAGAAGCCATGGCTCAGGATAAGTTTGACGTGGGCGGTATGACGTGCGCCGCGTGCCAAGCGCACGTGGACCGTGCCGTGAGCAAGCTCGACGGCGTCGAGAGCGTCGCGGTCAACCTGCTCGCCGGTTCCATGATGGTCGACTATGACCCCGCGCAGGTCTCCCCCGACGATATCTGCAGCGCTGTCGATCGCGCTGGCTACTCGGCCTCGCCCGTCAGCACGGGCACCGACGCCGCCCAAAACGGCAGTACGCGAGCCAGGTCCGGCGCCGCCCATATGGAGTCGCCCACCAAAAAGCTGGAGGCCGCCGCCTCTGCCATGCGCACCCGCCTCATCATCTCGATCATCTTCCTCATCCCGCTGTTCTACATAGGCATGGGGCACATGCTCGGCTGGCCGCCGCCCGGCATCTTCACCGACCACACCCACAGCATGACGCTCGCGCTCACCGAGCTCGTCCTGCTCATTCCCATCGTCTACGTCAACGACGCGTACTTTATCAACGGGTTTAAATCGCTCGCGCACGGCGCGCCCACCATGGACGCCCTTATTGCCGTGGGCGCCACCGCCTCCATCGCCTGGTCGCTCTACGCCATGTTCATCATGGCCGACCAGCTAGCCGCAGGTCAGGTGCACGAGGCCATGATGACGAGCATGGACAACCTGTATTTTGAGAGCGCTGGCACCATCCTGTCGCTCGTCACCGTGGGCAAATACCTCGAGACGCGCAGCAAGTCCAAGACCGGCGGCGCTATCGAGGCGCTCATCGACTTAGCACCCAAGACCGCGACCGTCGTGGCAGAGGACGGCAGCGAGGCCACCGTCGACGTCGATGCCATTCTGCCCGGCCAGGTGCTGCGTGTGCGCCCCGGCGAGTCCATCCCCGTTGACGGCGTGGTGCTCGAGGGCAGCTCGGCCGTGGACGAAAGCGCGCTCACCGGCGAATCCATTCCCGTGGAGAAGACCGCCGGCGACACTGTCAACGCCGCCACGGTCAACCGCACGGGCTCGTTTACCTTCCGCGCCACGCGTGTGGGCGCCGACACGTCGCTCGCCAAGATTATCCAGCTTGTCGAGGATGCCAACGCCACCAAGGCGCCCATCGCCCGCATGGCCGACAAGGTCGCCGGCGTGTTCGTGCCCGTGGTGTTCGTGATCTCGGCCGCGACCTTTGCAGTGTGGATGGCACTGACCGGCAGCATAAACGAAGCGCTCACCTCCGCCGTCGCTGTGCTGGTGATCAGCTGTCCGTGCGCATTGGGTCTGGCCACGCCCGTCGCTATTATGGTCGGCACCGGCAAGGGCGCCGAGATGGGCATTCTGTTCAAAAGCGCCGAGGCGCTGGAGAATCTGCGCAGCGTGGGCACCGTGGTGCTCGATAAGACGGGAACGGTCACTCGCGGCAAGCCTGCCGTGACCGATATCGTGGTAGCCACGCGCGCCGACGGATCGCCCGCCATGAGCGAAAAGGCGCTGCTCAAGCTGGCCGCCGCGTTGGAGCGCTCGAGCGAGCACCCGCTGGCCGAGGCGATTATGGCCGAGTGCGAGACACGCGGGATCGTCGCGCGCATGGTCGAGGACTTTACTGCCGTGCCCGGGCGAGGCGTTACGGCGCGCGAAGGGCAAAACGCCATTGCCGCCGGCAACGTGCGCCTGATGAACGAGTTGGGCGTTACCGTGCCCGCGGGTCTTGCCGAGCAATTTGCCGCCGAAGGCAAGACGCCGCTGTTCTTTGCCAAGAACGGCGAGCTTGCCGGCACCATTGCCGTGGCTGACGAGGTCAAGGAGACGAGCGCCGAGGCCATCGCCGCGCTCCGCAAGCTCGGCGTCGACGTGCGCATGCTCACCGGCGACAACCGCGTCACCGCCGAAGCGATCGCCCGCCGCGTGAGACTGAGTAGCGAGCAGGTCATCGCCGACGTCCTCCCCGCCGACAAGGAGCGCCATGTGCGCGAGCTGCAAGACGCGGGCGGCAAGGTCGCCATGGTGGGCGACGGCATCAACGACTCCCCCGCCTTGGCGCGCGCCGACGTGGGCCTTGCGATCGGCACCGGCGCCGACATCGCCAAGGAGGGCGCCGACGTGGTACTCATGCGCAGCGACCTCATGGACGTCGCCCGCGCCATCGAGCTTTCGCGCGCCACGATCCGCAACATCAAGCAGGACCTGTTCTGGGCGCTGTTCTACAACGGCATCGGCATTCCGCTGGCGGCGGGCGTGTTCTTCCCCCTCACCGGTTGGCAACTCTCGCCGATGTTTGGCGCCGCGGCCATGAGCCTGTCGAGCGTGTGCGTCGTAAGCAATGCGCTGCGCTTAAAATCCTTTATGCCAAAAGTGGCAAAATAAGCTCACCATCAAGTCCATTTAGAACGGGTTTTCCAGGTGCCCGAGATTGACCTGAAAGAGGAGCGACGCGTACTTTGGTACGCGAGCGACGGCTTGAAGGTCAAGGTCGGGTGCCTGGGAAAGCCGACACAACAGAGAGGAATACCCATGCGTTACACAATCAAGACTTCCGGCCTTATGTGCGGCCACTGCGACGCCACTGTCGAGACGGCACTGCTCAACGTTGCCGGCGTGATCGACGCCGACGCCGATCACGAGACCCAGACCGTCCAGGTGGAGTGCGCCGACACCGTGACCGCCGAGCAGCTCGCTGCCGCCGTCGAGGGCGCTGGCGAGAAATTCCATGCCCTGTCCGTAACCGCCGCGTAGCAGGCGCCACCTGCCCCCCTCAGAAGTTGCGGTGAAATACGGACTGTTGAGCCGCCCTAGGCCCTTAAACAGTCCGTATTTCACCGCAACTGACGGGGGCATCCGGAAGATCGACCAGAAACGAGGACCCGCCATGATGGCAGACCATAAATCGGTGACCCGCATGCTCAAGACGGCACGCGGCCAGATCGACGGCATCTTGCGGATGGTCGAGGAAGACCGCTATTGCGTCGATATTTCCACGCAGCTCATGGCCACGCAGGCGCTCCTCGCGCGCATCAACGCCGACGTGCTCAAGGCGCATATCGAGGGCTGCGTCGCCTCGGCCATCGAATCGGGCGACGAGGAGCTCAAGGCCGCGAAGCTCGCCGAGATCGAACGCGTCGTCGACAAACTCACCAAGTAATTGGTGCATTGGGGGCAGACTTCTTTGCACCGTCTTGGTGTTCCGGGGACAGGTTAATCTGCACCACATTGGTGCAGATTAACCTGTCCCCTTTACTCTAAATCGGGTATAAGGGCGTGCAGCATATCGAATGAAAGGCAATTTGCATGAATGACTTTATGAAGGGTCGGAATGGTGCCGATGAACTCACCATCGTGATGGGTTTTGCCGGTATCGTCATCGCGATGATCGGATCGATGGCCCGCATCCAGTGGCTCAGCTGGATCGCCATCGCCGTCATCGTGATTGGCGTGATGCGCGGCCTGTCCAAAAACATCGACGCACGTCGCAAGGAGAACGACGCCTTCGTCGCCGCGGCCGCCAAAGTTCCCGGCTTGGGC
>CABSNS010000159.1:0-3768 GCA_902479105.1 uncultured Collinsella sp.
ATTCCAAGAAGGATTCCGGCAAGGGCGACAAGAAGGACAGCAAGAAGTCTGACAAGAAGTCCGGCAAGTCCAGCTCCAAGTCCGACACGGGCTCGGCTGCCGCGACTACCGCTAAGAAGTCCGCTGAGGCTCCTGTGCAGCAGTCTGGCTTCAACCCGCTCGCCATTGTTGGTGTTGCGGCCGGCGTGATCGGGCTTGCGGTCATCGGCGTGTTCGTGTTTACCAAGCGTCGGTAGGTGAGGGCTGTGTCCAATAAGCCTCAGGGCGCTGAGTCCAAGCAGCCCGACTCGTCGTTCATCCAGCTTGACGATGCAAAGCAAAAGGGCGCCGCTTCGGCGGCGTCCGCCCCTCGGCGCAAGGCGCTTGCCGGCGTCCTGACAGCCGCCTGTGTTGCACTCATCATCGTCTCGTTGGGTTTTATCCATCCCTCTACCAGCGGTGCATGGTCCATCGACTGGATTGCGCGGGCTGTGACAGGGGAGAGCGTCGTTGCCAAGGATGCGTCGGTTTCCGGCTCGACTACCGCTTCGGGCAAGGCTGCGCCCAAGGACTCCAAATCTTCGGACAATGCGAAGGATGGGTCGAAGGGCTCGGATGAATCTGATTCCAAGGACAAGTCTGAATCTTCGGACAAGAAGTCTGACAAGGTTTCGAAGGAGAAGAAGTCCGAAGGCAAGGGCGGCAAGAAGTCCAGCAACACGTCTGCCGGACAGGGCTCCGAATCCGCCGGTGGATCGAGCTCTTCTTCGGGCAGCGGCTCGGCGTCCGGCGGTGGGTCTGCATCCAACAGTGGCGGCGCCTCTGCGGGCAATCAGGACGGCTCGCAGCAGTCTGGCTACGTCACGGTGACGGTTTCGGTCACATCGAGCGCCGTAGGCAATCCTGTGTCTTCTGGCGGTACCTTCACCTTCAACGAGGGCGCTACGGTCTACGATGCCCTGTGCGCCCTGGGCCTTTCCGTGAATGCGCACGGCTCGTCGTATGGCACGTATGTCGCCGCTATTGGCGGTTTGGCCGAGAAGGAGCACGGCGGCACGAGTGGCTGGATGTACTCCGTCAACGGCACAACGCCCATGACGGCCTGCAGCAACTACGTTCTCAAAAACGGCGACAACGTAGTCTGGTATTACGTAACGGGCTAAATGCCTCGACATAACACGCCAGACGGGCGGTTCGGACAAACATCCGAGCCGCCCGTCTTTATGCGAATGGGACTGGGTCGCCGGGTCTCTCGGCAAACAAAAACCGGCTGGAATGGGAATTCCAGCCGGTTGCGAATGCAAGGGTATGTCTGACTGACTGCTACTGTGCGCCTTCGAGGAAGAAACGACGGCTAAAGTAGTTGTACCAGGTGACCAGGAACGTGGCGATGGCCTTCATGGCTTGGTAACCGATGCTCAAAAACGTGACGCCCACAAACATGTACAGGTCGTTAAGGCCCAAACCAATCACCGACAGGATGGTGAAGATCGTGAACTCGCGCTTGCGGCTCATGCCCTCGCGATGGTCGAACACGTACTTCATGCTGAGCCAGTAGTTGACCACGACGGACGTGGTAAACGAGATCGTGGTGCTCATCAAAAAGTCGAGGTGGAACAGCTCGACGAGCGCAATGAGCATACCCCAGTCGATGCCAAAGGAGATAAGACCCACGACAGCGAACTTGAGGAACTGCTTGGTATGAGGTTGTGCCAGTGCCTTGCGCACGTAATCACATCCAATGCGTTGATGAATCGAGCAACGAGATACTTTAGAGCTTTTGCATGGGAAACGTAAGGTCTTTGGCAAGAACTATACGAACTCGCCAAATATTCAAGAGGTAATCCGCAAACGTTGCAAATCATTCCGTAAACGAGCAAGACCCACGAACAACACAGCGCTCGACGCGCGTCGTCCGTGGGCCCCGTAGTGCAACGAGGAGGTCGGTCTACTTGGTCTGCTCGCCCTCCAGGAAGATCTTGCGCGTTACAAAGTTGTAGACCATGACCAACGCGGTAGCGCATATCTTGGCGATATTGGCCTCGAGGCCCAGGCCGGCGTTGAGGGCCAGCACGATGCCGTCATTGAGCGCCAGGCCAATCACGGACAGCACGACAAAGATGATGAACTCGCGGCGGCGGCTCATGCCCTCCTTGTGCGCAAACACGTACTTCATGCTCGCGACGTAGTTAAAGATGAGCGAGACGATAAAACCGCTGGTGTTGGCGATCAGGATATTGAGACCCAGACCGTAGTGGAGCAGATTCATGATGCCAAAGTCGATGACGGTGGCAACGACGCCGACGACGCCAAACTTCATGATCTGCGCAAGGAGCTTTTGCATGGTACCTGCCTTAGGGTGGCGCAGGGGCGCCGTGGGGATGACAAACTCAGCAAGTTTAGCCAATCCCCGCAGGCGGGGCTAGGCGCGCTCCTCGATAGCACCGTTTCTATATGCATCGAGCAGCTGGCGCAGGTCCTGGATCTGACTGCGAATCTTGACGCCGGTATCGGTGTCGCTCACCATGCGGCGACGGTCGGCCTCGTCAAAGCGGTTGGTCTCGCTTTCGATATCGATGTTGCGGGTGAGCGCCTCGGCAACGGTGGTAAAGGCCTGGTGCGACTTGAGACGGCATCCGCGCGAGCTCGAGATGAGTGTGTAGCCGGCGATGCCCGTTTTGGGGTGGTAGGCGCGACAGAAACCGCCGTCGATGACCAGCAGCTTGCCGTTGGCACGGATGGGCTGCTCGCCCTTGGTTGTTTTGACCGGGGTGTGGCCGTTGATGATGTGTCCTGTCGGCGAACAGGCCATGGGGGCGACGCCAAACTCGCGCATGATGTCGTCGCAAACGGACGAGGAGGTGGTGAGCGTATAGTACGGGTCCATCGGCTCGACCCACGTGCTCTTGTCGGCGATGTAGGCGCGTTCGAAGGTGCGCACCACGCGTCCGCTGGCGGGTGAGTTAAAGCCGATCCACAGGTACCACATCCAGTCGAGGGCATCGCGGTCGCCGACGCGCCAGGCGCGTCGCGCGATATGGTCGCAAAAATCAAAATAATCGCGGCCGGCGTGCCAGGTACCCAGGCAGTTCATGCTGCTAAAGGTGCCGTCTTCGTTGAGCGGCACGCAGCCGTGGAACAGCAGGTTGCCGTTGGCGACCTTATACAGGGAGCCGTGGGTATAGAGGAAATCGATGTGGCGATGCAGGTGATCGGCGGTGACAAACTCGGATACGAGCTTGTCTATAATGTGCTGCTCCTCGGGCGTGAGTGTGTAGGGGTCCGCCGGATCGACGGTGGGGAAGTCGTTGGTCGTGAGTGGCCACACGCTGCCGTCGGCAAGTGTGACCGTGCCGGCATCGCAATCGACCTTGTCGAGCAACAGACGGTCTGCCATATCGAACTCGGGATGGCGCTGGATAATCTGGCCCTCGAGCTTAAAGAGCAGGACGTTAATGGCTTTGATCAGCGGGCTGATAGACTCGCCGGCGGTATAGGTGGTGTCGGCGAAGGCGACAAGCCCGCGCAGCGAGATGCCGTAGTCGTTTTCGAGAATCTCGTAGTTATCGTAGCGCAGGTTGTTGCGCAGTACCGTGGCGATGCAGGCGGGCTCGCCTGCCGCAGCGCCCATCCACAGCAGGTCGTGGTTGCCCCACTGAATGTCGAGCGAATGATAGGTGAGCAGGCGGTCCATAATCTTGGCCGCGCCGCCGCCGCGGTCGAAGATGTCGCCCACCAAGTGCAGATGGTCGACTGTCTCTTATACACATCTGACGCTGCCGACGAATT
>CABSNS010000160.1:0-3757 GCA_902479105.1 uncultured Collinsella sp.
GAGTCTCGTGGGCTCGGAGATGTGTATAAGAGACAGCGCCTTTACCGTGCAGGCACATCTGCCACAGGGTGGACAGGCAACGCTGCGCATCAACAAAGTGATGCCCGCTGCGGGCAGCTCAACCGAAACCGTCACGCAGATCGGCCAGATCAAGGCCAGCGCATCGGGCGCGGATAATCTGGCGACGTTCACGCTTGAAGACACGTTCCTCGATGCAGCTTCGGGCCTTCTGGAGGAAGGGTGCAAGCTGCGCTTTATGCTCGACTACCAGGGCAAAACCTACACGCTCTCATCCCCTATGGCCGTTGTCACCGCGCCGGCCGCAAAGGCGGAATCGGGCTCGACCACCATCATTCCCACCACCATGGACCAAGAGATCACTCCGTTTGATTTCCCCGCGGCGTTTCCCGGTATCGGCGGCAATAAGTTCACGTGCTGGATGCCCACATTTCCCATTCTGTTCGATTTCTCGTTTGCTGGATACGTGCTGTTTGGCGGAGGGTACAAACCAGCTAGCTATATGAACGATTCGGGCAACCCTGATCCGGAATACTGGAAGAAATCGCCGCGCGAGTCGGGCGCCAAGCAGGCAAACCGCTACCTCGACGAGATGGAGGGGAAGTGGAATCAGTACAAGAGGATGAGTGCCGGTTCGGGCACCGATCCAAGAAACACCAAGCTCCTTCGCCACCATTGCACGCCGCTGTTCACGATGGATATCGCCACACAGCTGTACGGCTCGCTCGCCTACGATTGGGTGGGCAAAACCTGGGGTAACAACAACGACCCCGCATACGGCAATATTAAGGCCCTCTTCCAGGTAAGAACCGACCTCAATTGGACCGAGCAGTTTATGTTAGGACCGGTGCCATTTTTCCTAAACGTCAACCCCTGGGTGCTGGCAAAACTGGCGCTCGCCGTGGGTGCCCACACGCACGGCAGCGGCGCGGCGTTTTTTAAAAACATTTCGCTCGACTATTCAAACACGTCGGGCTCGTTCACCATCCAGATCGGGCTTGCCGTCACCTTTGGCGCCGGCGTTGCAGGCGTCGCTTCGTCTGCCGTGCGCGGCGCCGCATCCCTCACGCTGTTCATTGGGTACGAGAAGGCAGATGGACACCAGCTTCCGCGACTGCGCGTAGGTGCAGACGTCGATGTCGATGTGATACTCCAATTCGTAATGTTCAAGTGGACCACCAAGGCTTGGTCGGGGTCGTGGCCCACGCTCATCGATTCGTGGAATATGTCGGTGAACAATGGCGACCAGTATGTGCTCCAGCGCTCTGAGCTCGCATTGGGTGGAGATACGCCTTATACGCTGGATGCCTGCTTCGGCTCGGCCGGCAACATTGAGGCGGGCGGCGTGCCGCAATTTATCGCATCGGCCACCATCGTCACCAACGCCGAACTGCTCGCACGCGCCGAGGTTAAGGCCACTGCCGTAAACGCCGCGCCTGTCGTGCGCGATTGGGAGCGGGCGGTCACGCGCATTGAGCTCGAGGCGGATGCAGAAAGCGACGACACGGGACAGATTGAGCATTTCGTCCACGTGCTGATGGAGAACGACGAAAACGCCGCGCCGATGTATGAGTACACCTACATCGGTCAGGCAACGAACACCGTTGCCGACCCGAACGCCAATTCTGCCGGCGTGTCGGAGGACGAGCGTGGCGGCGTAAAACCCTCGAGCGACAACGTGCTGTTTGCTGGCGTGCTCAGCGAAGCCCACATGAAGCTGGCAATGATTGCCGGCGTGGAATGCCTGTTCCGTATCGCCTCGGTGCGATACGGCGACAATGGTCGCTCGCGCCTGGTGGTACACACAAAGGCAAACGGAACGTGGTCCGCTCCCACGCCTGTGGACTTTCCCCTTGGGTTTGGCGAGGGCGACGTGGAGCGCGACGGCATATACGATTACGACTTCGACGTGGTGGAATATACGGACGGAAGAGGAAACCAGGACGCCTACGTGCTGCTGGTCTCGGGCGAGCGCCCCGCCGGTGACAACACCCTTTTCGATACGGCGAGCACATCCGGCATACTGTCCGTTGTGCGCCTGCGCATAAGCAACGACGGAGTTCGCGTGATATCGCACACGTCGTGGCGCAGCATCTCGCGCGGCCGCCTTCAGGAGGATGGCTACCATTGCCTGCAGTGCCCACGTATCACGGTGGGCAAGACACTTGTCGACGGGCGCCTGTCGGGCGCCTACCTCCACCGCCGCGGAACCACCGCAGAAAAGGCGCTCGGCAGCGAGGCCGAGGTTGCGCTGGAGTGCTTTACCCTGTGGTCGGACGTTTCGGGCGACAGTCTCACGTTCCGTCAGGTCCTCCGCTTTCCACAGGCACCGCCGAGCATCGAGCTCGGCGCGCCCGAGAATATCAACGGCAAAATGGTGGTGCCCGTTGCATACGAGACCGCAGGCGGTTGTGGCTGTGCATCGTACGCCGTGATCGGCCAGTCCATTGCGGGCTGGGGCGTTATGTCGCCAGATGCCACAGTACCCCACGCGGTGCCGTGGCCGCAGCACACGGGCTTTTTGGCTACCGTCAACGAGCAACTGCAGCATATTACTTGGACGCGAGGCGCATCGGTATTTGCAACGCAGCCCGTGGGTGCCGCAGGCTGCGGCCCGGCATCGTTCAGCGTAAGCAACAACGGCAGGTGCGTGCTCTATGTAGAGAACACCGATGGCAAGGTGGGACAAACCTACGACGAAGAAGGCAACCCGGTAGCAGTGATGGGCAAGCACTTCCGCATCTTCGCCAGCACCTTGGCAGGCGATCTGTTTACGGAGCCGTTCGTGATGTGCGAGCTGGACCATCCCGTCGATCAGATAACGACATTTTTGACGTCGGGGAGCATGCTCTCCGCGCTCGCCACGCACATTGTGAGCGCGGAGAAGAGCGAGGCAGAACTACACGGCATCGAAGTGCCCTTGGTGGCGTGTGCCACTCCGACGGGCGCAGTCGCTACCTCGGGCGCGGTGGTGCCCGGAGCAGCAGGCGAATCCTTCATGGTCACGGTGCGAAACGACGGCAACACCTTGCTGACCGCCGGCACGATCGATCTGTACCGAGAGGGCTCCAGTCAGCCGTTCTCCAGCGCATCCATCGGGTTCGGAGTGAACGCACGCATGGCATCGATCTACGATCCAGAGCTTGCCGAGGACGCTTCGGCCAACGACATGACACACGTGAAGTACACGCTCGAGACGCTGGGCGCACATTTTGCAACGCACCCGCTGGTAGCCGACAGTGGCAACGCCGTGCTGGCACCGGGTTGCACGGCACAGTTCCGCATGAGCTTCGCCATCCCCGAGAGTTGGAGCGACGAGGTGGGCAAACGCGTAACGCTATATGCGAAGGCGCGTAAGCTGGTAGCGCTCGATCCCGTAACGCTCGAGGAAATTCGACCGGGCGCAAACTCGGCGCTGGGTGCCGTACTGCACGAGCTTCATGTGCCCGACGCGGCATGCGAACGCTCAGAAGTTCAGGTCGGCGTATGCGACAGCGCGGATACGACAGAACTTCACGACGCCCCGATGACAGCAGACGACGATGGCGGCTCGAGTGGCGGCGGTACCGACGAGGGCGGCGGCTCCGGCGGAAGCAGCTCCGGCAGTGGCAAGGACCACAGCAATAACAAGCGCTCCGGAAAAGCGGGCGCGCTTGCGGGCACGGGCGACGTCAACGCTCCCCTTACGGCAGCCGCAGCAGCACTCGCCGCGGCAGGCGCAGGCCTCGTCGCCTACAGC
>CABSNS010000161.1:0-3755 GCA_902479105.1 uncultured Collinsella sp.
CGATACCCCGGTGCTCTGCCTCACCAAGGGCATCGAGCCCGAGTCCGGCCTGCTTATGAGCGAGGTCATCGCCAGTGAGATCGGCAACGAGTCGCGTGTCGCGGCGCTCTCGGGCCCCAACCATGCCGAGGAGATCTGCCGCGGCGGGCTTTCTGCCGCCGTCATCGCCAGCAAAGATCCGCAGGTAGGGGAGACCTTTAAGGACCTGCTCCTATCCACGGCCTTCCGCATCTACCTGTCGCAGGACATGACCGGCGTCGAGGTTTGCGGCGCCATGAAAAACGTCATCGCCATCGTGTGCGGCATTTCCGCCGGTTCTGGTGCGGGCGACAACACGCTTGCCCTTATCATGACGCGCGGCCTGGCCGAGATCAGCCGTCTGGTGCACGCCCGCGGCGGTCAAGCCATGACCTGCATGGGGCTTGCCGGCATGGGTGACCTCATTGCCACCTGTACCTCGGAGCATTCGCGCAACCGCACCTTTGGCTACGAGTTTGCCAACGGCGTGTCGCTCGACGAGTACCAGGCGCGCACGCATATGGTGGTCGAGGGCGCCGTCGCGGCCCGCAGCGTCAGCGAGCTCGCCCGTTCACTGGGCGTAGACATTCCGCTCACCTTTGCCGTGGAGCAAACGCTCTACAACGGTGTTACTTTGGATAGGGCGCTCGAGATTCTTACCGATCGCGTCCCTTCTCAAGAGTTCTACGGACTCACCGACTAGCGCAGAAAGGCTTCTACCATGGGTTCCATCAAAATCGCTCCGTCCGTCCTTTCGGCCGACATGGCCAACCTCAAGGGCGAGCTCGACAAGATCGCCGGCGCCGACTACGTGCACTTTGACGTTATGGACGGCCACTTTACCGGTAACCTCACCTTTGGCGTTGACATCCTTAAGGCCGTCAAGCGCTCCACCAACGTGCCGGTCGATGCGCACCTCATGGTGTCAAACCCCGACGAGACCGTCGATTGGTATGCCGATGCCGGCGCCGATATGATCACCGTACACTACGAGGCTTCCACGCACCTGCACCGCACGCTCACCCATCTGCAGCAGCGCGGCGTCAAGGCCGGCGTGGTACTCAACCCCGCAACGCCCGTCTGCGTGCTCGAGAGCATCATCGACGTCGTCGACATGGTGCTGCTCATGAGCGTAAACCCCGGCTTTGGAGGCCAGAGCTTTATTCCCGGTACCATTGCCAAACTGCACGAGCTCAAGGCCATGTGCGAGCGTCACGGCGTGTCGCCCCTGATCGAGGTCGACGGCGGTATTTCTTCCAAGAACATTGCCGATGTCGTCAAGGCCGGCGCCAACGTGCTCGTGGCCGGCTCTGCCGTATTTAAGTCCGAAGATCCCGCCGCCGAGGTTGCGCTGCTGCAGAAGCTGGGCAACGAGGCCGCACAGGAGGCATAAACCCTTATGACCGCAGGTCAAAACCGCATACCCGTGAATCTTGACTATGCCGCCTCGACGCCCATGCGCGCCGAGGCGCTCCTTGCGCAGCGCGAGTACGACGACAGCGAGCTTGCCGGCGTCAACCCCAACTCGCTGCATTCGCTCGGCCGCAAGGCTGCCGCGCGTCTGGAGGTTGCACGTCGCGAGATCGCCCGCAGCTTTGGCGCGCGCGTCCGCCCGTCCGAGATTGTACTGACCAACGGCGGCACCGAAGCCAACCAGCTGGCGCTGCTCGGTCTTGCCGAGGGCGCTCGCCAGCGCGACCGTAAGCGCGACCGCGTGATCGTATCTGCCATCGAGCACGATTCGATTCTGGACAACCTGCCGCTGCTGCGTGCCGCCGGCTTTACCGTCGACCTGGTGCAGCCCTGCCGCGCGGGCTACATTGAGCCTGCCGCGCTGCGCGACTTGCTCGGCGGCGACGTCGCGCTCGTGAGCATCATGGTTGCCAACAACGAGACCGGCGTGGTGCAGCCCATCCGCGAGCTTGCCGCTGCCGCACACGCCGCCGGCGCCCTGTTCCACACCGATGCCATCCAGGGCTATCTGCATATTCCGCTCGATGTCACCGAGCTGGGAGTTGACGCCATGACCGTTGCCGCGCACAAGATCGGTGGCCCCGTGGCATCTGGCGCACTCTACCTTAAGAGCCGCACGCCGCTGCGCCCGCGCATCTTCGGCGGCGGACAGGAGGCCGGTCGTCGTGCCGGCACGCAAGACCTGCGCACGCAGCTCGCCTTTGCCGCTGCCGCCTCGTCTCTAGAGCCCCATGTGGCTCAGGAGCGGGCGACGCTGCAAGCCCTTTCCGACAAGCTCTACGCCACGCTTACGGCCCACCCGCGCATTCACGCCACCATGGGTGACTACGCGCAAGCCGACCGTCTGCCCGGCATGGTATCGATCTACATTGACGGCATGGACTCCGAGGAACTCATCATCAAGCTCGACGCCGCCGGCTTTGAGGTGTCGGCAGGCTCGGCATGCTCGAGTGGCAGCATGGACCCGAGCCATGTTTTAAGCGCGATGGGCATCGGTCGCGAGCAGGCATTGGGCGCACTACGCATTTCCTTTGACGACCGCGTGAATCCGGACGATCTGGACGAGTTTGCCCAGACGCTGCTCTCGATCGTAGGCGCCGCATGATCGTCGCCGAGCTTGAGCGCGCGCTGCTGGCACGCTATCCCAAGACCGATGCCGAGGGCTGGGATCATGTAGGGCTATCTGTGGGAGATCCCGCTGCAAAGATCACCGGTGTTGCCTGCGCACTCGACGCGACCGAGGCCAACGTGCACCGCGCTCTCGAGGCGGGCGCCAACGTGCTGCTGACGCATCATCCCATCTATATCAAGGCGCCCGAGGCCTTTTGTCCGGCTGATTCCGCGCGTCCCCAGTGCAGCGCCGCACTGTACGAGGCAGCTCGTTGCGGCGTGAGCATCATCTCGCTTCACACCAACCTGGACCGCTCGCGCGAAGCGCGCGTTCGCCTGAGTGAGTTGCTGGGCGCAGAGCCCATGAGCTCGCTGGAGCATGTGAACGAGCCTGAGCTCACCGGTCTGGGCGCACTCGCGACCCTCCACGACGCCTACAACCTGCGCGATCTCGCCACCCGTGCCGCCACGGCGTTTGGCAGTGACCCGCGCGTATGGGGCGAAGCCGAGCACCCGTGCCACACCGTTGCCATTCTGGGCGGCTCCCTCGGCGATTTTGGCGAGCTTGCCATCGCCGCCGGTGCGGATGTCATCGTGACGGGCGAGGCGGGCTACCACGCGGCACAGGACCTCACTCTGCGCGGTCTGCCGGTGATCTTGCTCGGCCACGACCGCTCCGAGGAGCCGTTCGTTGATATATTGATGAACTCTGCAGTTGACGCCGGGGCCGACCCCCGTCATGCGATTAAAATACTGAACCCTTGCCAATGGTGGACTGTGACAAAAGGAGAGAACTTATGAGCGCCGGCGCTACGCTACTCAAGCTGCAACAGATCGATTTGGAGCTCACCCGCAACAAAAGCGAACTTGCCAATATGCCGGAGCTCAAGGAGCTCGCTTCCAAGCGCAAGACCTATGTGAAGCTCAAGTCCGAGATGACCAAGCTCTACGCCCAGCGCAAGGATCTGGACATTGAGCTCGACGATC
The DNA here is from genome assembly GCA_902479105.1 of uncultured Collinsella sp. Lineage (GTDB taxonomy): Bacteria > Actinomycetota > Coriobacteriia > Coriobacteriales > Coriobacteriaceae > Collinsella. The sequence continues at coordinate 3,589 of CABSNS010000161.1, forward strand.
TCAACACCACCGAGATTCAGACGAACAACGCCATCGAGGCTGCCAAGAAGCGCCACGTCGACGGCTCCGACTACCGCGAGGTCCAGGACCTGGAGAACGAGCTCGCCACCCTGGCCAAGCGCTGTCTCTTATACACATCTCCGAGCCCACGAGACTCCTGAGCATCT
>CABSNS010000162.1:0-3717 GCA_902479105.1 uncultured Collinsella sp.
GATCTACACCGTCTAATTCGTCGGCAGCGGCAGATGTGTATAAGAGACAGTTTCTGAAGGGCATTGAGGGCGATACCAAGGTACGCGGCAACCTGCGCTCCAAGGGTGACCTCGATGTATCCGAGATCGCTGCCAACTTTGGCGGTGGCGGACATCATGCCGCCGCCGGCTTTTCCAACAACGGAACGATTCGCGAGACGCTCGCCGTGGCACTTCCCATGCTGGCCGAGCTGGTAGGGGAGGATCCCGCTTCGGTGACCGTCGAGCTCTAACATTTTGGATGGTACATGGCTCGTCGTACGCCTTCTCAATTGAATATGCTGCTTGCCGTCGATAAGCCGGTGGGCTGTACGTCCCACGACGTGGTATCGCAGTGCCGACGCGCCCTCCATGAGCGACGCGTCGGCCATGCCGGTACGCTCGACCCCATGGCCTCGGGTGTCATGGTGGTGGGCGTGGGCCAGGCGACCCGTCTGCTGGGCATGCTAACCCTCGATACCAAAAGTTATGTCGCCGACATTTCGTTTGGCGTCGAGACGAATACCGATGACGCGGAGGGCGAGGCCGTCCGCATGGTGGCTGTTGCCAACGAGTTCCGCGATCCTGCCTATGCCCATGAGCGCTTGGCCGCCATGCTGGGTCCGCAGATGCAGGTGCCGCCGGCGTTTTCGGCTATCTCGGTCAATGGCGTTCGCGCCTACAAGTCTGCTCGCGCGGGTAATGCGGTGGACCTACCTCCGCGCCCCGTCGAGGTCTATGCCGCTGACCTGATCGCCGTGGGTGGCGAAGGTGATACATGTGTGTGGACCGTGGCGTTCTCGGTGAGCAAGGGCACCTACATTCGTGCGCTCGCTCGCGACCTGGGCCGTGCTTGTGATAGCGCCGCGCATATTTCCGCGCTTCGTCGCACCGCATCCGGTGTTGTTTCCATTGGCGCCTGTCATGCGGTGGAGGAGCTTTCTCCCGAGTCCGCCGCTGGCTTTGCCCTGGATCCCATTGCGGCCCTGGCCGCCACGCGTGTTGACTTGCCGGGCAATCTTGCCGACGACCTGCTCTGCGGCCGTCGCATTCCCGTTGAGCATGCGCTTGCCGATTTCGATGTCTCGAAGGCGCTGTTTGCGCTGGTGCTCGATGGGGGACTCAAGGCGCTCGCCCGCATTGAGGGTGGCCGCTTTGTTATGGAGCACGTGTTTCCGCAGGCAATCGGCGGTGTTCGATGATGTTGTCCGCTCACGAGCTCGCGCGTGTCTTTTTCGCGGGCGAGTCGGACGAGGCTCGCATCGTTGCTGCCGATACGTTTGATGAGTGTGAGCACTTGGGTGCCGCATCGATTGCCATCGGCGTGTTCGACGGCGTTCACCTTGGACACCAGGAGCTCATTGCGGCGCTTGTCCGTGATGCCCGCGCCCATGGCTGTAAGGCGGTCGTGGTCACCTTCGATCCGGACCCGGACGTCGTGGTAAGCCCTTCGCCCGCTCAAAAATTGATGACAACGGCCGACCGTCTACATGCCTTGGCTCAGACCGGGGTCGATGCGGTGGTGGCCGTTCCCTTTACGCCCGAGGTTGCGGCACTCGATCATGTCGGTTTTCTCTCGCTGGTGTCGCGCGTGGTTGACATTCGTTCGATTCGCGTTGGCAGCGACTTTAGGCTGGGTCGTGGCGGTGCTTCTGGTGTTGCCGAGATGCGCGCCTGGGGTGCCCAGCGTTGCGTTGACGTATACGGGCACGACCTGCTTTGCGAGGGCGGTGAGGCCATTTGCGCCACCCGTATCCGTCATGAGCTCGGACAGGGCCATGTGGAGCTGGCTGCTGAGTTGCTCGGCCGCCCGTATATGGTGCGTGGCGGTGTTATTCGTGGCCGTCACGAGGGTTCTGGCATGGGCTTTCCCACGGCAAACCTGCAAGTTCTCGACGGCATTCAGTTGCCTGCCGACGGCGTGTATGAGGGTCTGGTGCTGGTCGATGACACCGTGTGGCCCTCTGCCGTGAACGTCGGCCTGCCGCCAACGTATGCTGACGATGCAGCATCTGCGCATCTCGAGGCTAATTTAATTGGTTATACGGGCGACCTGTATGGCGCTTCCGTTTCGCTGGCGTTTACGCGCTGGCTACGTCCCTCGCGTGTGTTCGATTCGCTGGATGAGTTGATTGCGACCGTCGAGGGTAATATCGAGGACATTCGTCACAACTTGGGTGAGCAGGGGGTGAGCATCCGTGATTAGCGATGAGGAAAAAGACCAGGTACGCGCTGCGTCCGACTTGGTCGCCATCGTGCAGGAAACGGTTGAGCTCAAGCCCCGCGGCCACGAGTTTTGGGGTTGCTGCCCCTTCCATGGCGAAAAGACGCCGTCATTCCACATTATTCCCGCCACGCAGGTGTGGCATTGCTTTGGCTGCGGCGAGGGTGGCGACGTCTTCACCTATATCATGAAGCGCGAGAACCTGAGCTTTCCCGAGTCAATCCGTTATTTGGCCGATCGCGCAGGTATTGAGCTGCACGACACCGGAGATCGCCGCGAGCGCGGTACTAAGCGTGCCCGCATCTACGATCTGTGCGCCGAGACCGCCCAGTTCTACCACACCATGCTTATGCGCGGTAAGGACGGTCGTCCGCGCGAGTACTTTGCCAGCCGCGGCATGGGTGGCGACGTCTGCCGCCGCTACTGCCTGGGCTTTGCACCAGGCCGTAACGCGCTGGTGTCGCACCTGTCCCAGGCGGGTTTTACCCCGCAGGAGATGATCGACGCCAACGTTGCCGTGAGCCGCGGGCGCGGGCAGCTTGCCGACCGCTTTTACGACCGCGTGATGTTCCCCATCTTTGACGAGCAGGGTCACAACATTGCCTTTGGCGGTCGCATTATGGGCGACGGTCAGCCTAAGTATCTCAACACCGCCGAGACGAGCGTGTTTCATAAAAAGCGAAACCTCTACGGTTTTAATTGGGCCAAGGAGTTTATCGTCGCGCAGGATACCGCCATCGTGGTGGAGGGCTATACCGATTGCATCGCCTGCTGGGAGGCGGGGATTAAAAACGTTGTCGCCACGCTGGGCACCGCGCTCACGGAGCATCATGTAAAGACGCTCACCCGCTTTGCCAAGCGCATCGTGTATATGTTCGATGGCGATGCCGCGGGCCAGAAGGCCGCCCGCCGCGCGATTCAGTTTATCGAGCAGGATTCGATGGACCTGCGCTGCGTGGTACTGCCCGACGGCAACGACCCTATGGAGTTTATTACGGCGCACGGCGGCCAGGAGCTGCAGGCGCGCATCGACGCGGCCGAGCCGCTCATGGACTTTGTCTACCGTTCGCTGCAGGAGTCGAGTGACATCACCACGCCGGGCGGTCGCGCCAAGGCGCTCGAGGATGCGCTGACGCTCATCTATCCGCTGCGCGATAGCTATATGATCGACACGTACTTTATCCAGATTGCCGACCTGCTGGGTTTGGATCTGGAGACCGTGCGCGCGAGCTCGGGCCGTGTGTTTCGCGATGTCGCCAAGCGCGAGGATGCGGAACGACGTCGTGAGCAGAACTATGAGCGCCAGCGGGCACAGGCTGAGCGGTCCGGTAGCGCGGGCGGTCGGGCGTCGGGTTCTCGCGATGCCGGTCGCGGTGCTTGGGCATCGGGCGCGACGCCGCCGGTGTCCGCGCCGGCCGAAGAAGAGCCGTACGACTATGTCCCGCTCGATGCCTACGGTGCCGCGCCCGTGGAGG
>CABSNS010000163.1:0-3714 GCA_902479105.1 uncultured Collinsella sp.
GCAAAGCATAGCCTCGTCCATCGCGCGGCTGCATTTCATCGCCTTGATAAAGGTCATGCCCATGATACCCGCGATCGAATCGGTACGCGAAAATCCCTCGGGCGCACGGCCAACGCTGCGCAGCATGACCGATTCGCACAGATCGTGCGCCGTACGACCCAGCACCTCGATGTGCTTGAGCGCCATATCAAACGTAAAGATAACTTCGTCGGGTAGATGCAGCATCTTGAGCGCCGCCGACATGCGGCTCCACGTGAGGGTCCACGAAACGCCCAGCACCAGCGACACATTAATGAAGGTCTTGAGCGCAATCTTGAGCATGGCGCCCGTAGCGGAAGCACCCAGCAGCAGGGCAGGCAGCGCCAAAACCACTGCGAGCCCCGCGGCGCCAAGCGCCGGCACAAAGGTCGCGCGCAGCCCGCGTACGGGACGCACGGCAACGAGCACCAGCGCGATAGCCGCCATCAACATGAGGTACAGCGGGCTCTGCGTCAGACACACGCACAGGACGCAGACGAACATCCCCACCAGGCGCACCGGAGCCGAAACGCAAGAAAGGGCGCGGTCGACCATCGACCCGCCCTCGTGCGCGCCTCCACCCAGGCGAACCCGCTCAAGCAGGCTCGCCAGGTGCAAGACGTTCTTTTGCATCACACGATGCCGAGCCCCCGCGGGCTCGTATCGCTCCTCGGCCGCAAGCCAGCTAGGCAGCTTGACCATCTGCATGCGCTCAGTTTTCCTTGACCGTAAGCGAGATCAAGCGGAATGCGATGGTGAGCACCGCCACGCCAATTACGCCCGAGAGGATATACATGGCAGCCTGGCCGGCAAAGCCAAGACCCTGCTCCTCGGAATAGGCCTGCAGGTAATCACCCGTAGGCAGAGCGTCGGCAAAGGTCGGGGTATCAAGGCCGACCGAAGCCTGCAGGCTGTCGTCGCCAGCCTCCTGAACGGCGGTCGCGGCGCCCTCGGCGTCCCACTCACCCCAGGCGTCACCCGTGGCCAGCAGGCCCAGCGGCGTGGCCACGACAAGCACGGCGATCAGGATGAGCGTGGGGACCAGCGAGGTCTTCTTAGCAGCAGCGCCCTCGGCAGCAAGCTGGCCATCGACGGCCTCGGGCCCGACGATAATGCTCGGCGCCGTCTTCTTAATGAAACCGTAGATGGCGGCCGTCGCCACGCCCTCGATCACGCCGGCAACCAGCATATGCGGGATCAACATGGCCGGAATAGCCACGGACAGCGGGAAGGGGCAGTACAGCGGCGCGCCCGAAGCGTTGGTAAAGAGCATCGGCTGAATACCAAACTCGATTGCCGCGCACAGGGCCGCCAGGCACAGGCCGACCCAACCGCTCACGATGGCAGAAACCGAGGTGCCCCAGCTCTTGTCGTGCAGACGGCTGTTGAGCGCACGGAACACGATAGCAGCGACAAACGGCAGCACAAAGGCCATGTTAAAGCAGTTGGCGCCAAACGACAGAACGCCGCCGTCGCCAAACAGAAGCGCCTGCAATGCCAGCGCGACCGAAACCGCAATGGCAGCAGCCTCGGGGCCCAGCAGCAGCGCGATGAGCGCGCCGCCGACGGCGTGACCCGTGGTGCCGCCAGGTAGCGGCACGTTGAACATCATGAGCAGGAAGGAGAACGCGGCGCAGATGCCCAGGAAAGCCATGTGCTCGCGATCGAGCGTGGCGCGCACCTTTTTGATGCAATGAACCCAAACGGGCACCATCGCCACCGCCATAACGGCATCGGTCTGCGGGGACAGGTAGTTATCTGGAATGTGCATATACGCCTCCCGGTTATCGACGCACAGAATTGCAACGCCGCTTGAATCACCTTGTCAGTGTTACGCATTGTCAGATTCGTAACACGCCGCGGGCTATCATAGCAAAACGGCGCACTGCCGACAAAGCAGCACGCCGTTATGTAATGCGCGTGTCATATATGAAGGCTCAACGGTGCCTTATACCGAAAACAGCAGTCACGTAAGACTCGGCGGCAGCCGACGCTGGCCTATATCCGGCGCAGGACCTAGCCGCGGACCTCGCCGTTTACGCCCTTGCACACCTTGGTGACGATCTTCTGGTGCGCCTTTTCGACCTCTTCGCTGGTGAGCGTGTGGTCGTCGGAGCGATACGTAAGCGCAAAGGCCATGGATTTCTTGCCCTTGCCGATGCGGACCGGATCGCGGTAGACATCGAACAGGCGCACGCCCTCGAGCAGCTTGTCGCCGGCACTCGTAATACGACGCTCAAGATCCTCGCAGGTCACAGTGTTGTCGACTACGATAGCAAGGTCGTGCTCAACGGCCGGGTACTGCGAGAACTCACGGTAGTTCTCCTGGTTGCGGGCGCCCTTGATCAGCTTGTCCAGGTCGAGCTCAAAGGCAACGACGACCTCGTCAATGCCCATAGTCTCGCGCGCCTCGGGGTGGATCTCGCCAACCCAGCCCAGCACGGTACCGCCCGAGAGTACCTCGGCAGCACGACCCGGTTGCAGGAAGGCATAGCTCTCGCCCTCGACGGGACGGAAGCGAACCTTCTCGATGCGCAGCTGGGCAAGCAGCTCCTCAACGATGCCCTTGCCAAAGAAGAAACGCAGCTTGCGGTACTTCATGTTCCAAGACCGCTCGCTCCACTGGCCCGAGAGCACGCCCGCCACGGACTTGGTCTCCTTGGGCAGGCTGGCGTTCTCGCGACCGTGGAACAAGCTGCCGACCTCGTACAGATGCACGTTGGGCGTGCCGTGGGCCTCGTTGTAGGCCACAGACTGCAACAGGCCTGGCAACAGCGAGCGGCGCATCTCGGTCTGCTCGGCTACCAGCGGGTTCATGAGCACCACGGGGCAACCGCGACCCTCGGTGGACATACCGATCTTCTCCAGGTCGCCCGGGGCGGCAAAGCCAAAAGTCGTGGTCTCGTTGAGGCCGCAGGCGCGCAGGATCTCGCCGACCTTACGAGTGAGCTTCTGCTCGCGGGTCAGACCGCCGATGTGGTTCTTGGCAGCCGGAATGGTCGCCGTCACGCGGCCCATGCCCCATAGGCGCAAGACCTCCTCGATCAGGTCGATCTCACGCGGCAGGTCGGGACGGAAGCTCGGCGGCGTGACCATAAAGTCCTCGCCGTCGCGCTCGACGGTGCAGCCCAGGCGGGTGAGCGAACGCTCGATAAAGTCGGGCTCGATGTCGGCACCGCAGATGGCACGCACGCGGGCCAGGCGCAGCTTAATGCTGTCGATGGTCTTGGGCGCGGGGAACACGTCCACATAGCCGGGAGCAACCTCGCCGCCGGCGATCTCCTCGATCAGCGCGCAGGTAACGTTGGCGACATCCACGCAGCCGGTCTCGTCGACCTGGCGCTCAAAGCGAATGGAGGCGTCGGAGATCAGCGACAGATCGCGGCTGGTGTGCGAGGTGCGACCGGCGTTGAAGCAGGCGCTCTCGACCATCACGTCGACGGTGTCGTCCTCGATCTCGGAATCCATGCCACCCATAACGCCGGCCAACGCCACGGGGCGCTCGCCGTCGGTGATGAGGCCCATGCCGGCGTCGAGCGTGCGCTCCTCGCCGTCGAGGGTCGTAAACTTCTCGTCCTGTTGGGCGGCGCGAACCACCACGCGGCGATGGCCATCGCGTTCGGCAAAGGTATCCAGGTCGAAGGCGTGCAGCGGCTGACCGGTGAGCATCATCACATAGTTGGTGATGTCGACGAT